>DQLG01000034.1 GCA_015660315.1 Candidatus Latescibacterota bacterium | reverse complement strand
GAACTAGTCCGTATTTCTCGTTTATTTTTTCGGAGCCACCCTTGCCGCGTTTTATTCTGCTCTTTGCTTTCGGTGCGCTTGTCGTCGCCGGCTCTCAGGTTGCCCTTGCTCTAGGTATCCACCCCGAGCATTTGGCTTCGCTGCGCTATATCCTGATAAGCGGCGTGGGTTTGACCGTGGGCACCGCCATGGCCGCCACCGGGCTTATGGGCTTGGCCGAAGGCTACCAGCTTACCGCACGTCAACTCGGCTCCCTGCTGCAAAGCAAGACCTACGATAAAGCACTACAACTCGTGGTGCGCTCAGACGATCAGCTACAATCGCAAAACCGGCATTTCTGGCAAGCCTATTGCAGCATCGGACTATCGCTATCCCTTTTTCTCGCTGGCCTGCTAAGCATCAGCATTTTACTCGGCGAAAGCAGCTTTTTCGTCTATATGGCCGGACTCAGCGCCGGCGTCGGCATTCTCGGGGTAATTGGTGCGATTTGGGGTATTCAGGGTTTGCGTTGCGCACGACAATGCCAAAAAATTGCTGAAAGTGACAGCACACTGCTCACAGCACAACCCGATTATATTGCCGAAGCGCCCCGGCCCACTGCAAAAGCGCCAGCAAAAATTAGCTGGTCCTCCAACCACAAACGATCTTCTTCTTATTCTCGGGCATTGGCTAAACGCCCCCCAGTAGCCAGCCGCTAAGCTCCATAACCGCTTGCTCTAGCCCAGCCCACTGGGCTATATTTGAGAAATTATTTCCCCTTTGGATTGGAAATGATTTCCGCCTTTTATGGATCAAGGCACCAACGGACGCCCGATTGTAACCGACTAGTTCTCCCTACAATAAAAGCTATTCACCCATTATTCAGGTTGTTTTTTCCTTTTTTCGCTCTCGCAGAGGAGTAAAATTCCCGCTTCCCCAATGTGAGGCACCCATTTTGCTACTCTTTGCTCAGACACTCAGGGCAAATGGCAAAAGCAATGGAAAAAATGGAAAAAATAAGCGCAGCAGACATCCTTTGGCAGGAATTGCGTCAAATCTGCGAGCAGAGTATCGAACTGGCCCAAGACCTGGGCCGCCACTTGCGACGCGGCGTCGCGGCCCCACAGTTACAGCCCCTACTCGAAGAATCAGCCGAACTGGTCGGCCACCTTCGCGGGGGCATCCGCAATTTGGCGAGCCGCGGCGAAAAAGTGGACTCCGCCGAGCGCGAACAACTGCTTGCACGGATGCGCGTGCTGCTCCAGTTAGAAGAGCAAATCCACGCACAGCTCGGCTCGAAGGGGGTTCGCCTCAATACGCCCCGGTCCTATCGTTACAATGCGGGAAGCCGCGCGCGTCAAAACTGCCCGGCACCCACCGAAAGCAATCGGATCTAAGGCCATCGCCATGAATTCATCGAACCAGACATCCCCCTTCCAGCTGGGCAAAACCGACGCCCAGCTCGAAGATTTCACCGACTCCTATATCCTTTTTCAGGAAACGACCCGGCGCTATCGCGAGGCCTACGAAGAGCTGGCCGCCAAATTCGAGTCCCTCACGCTCAAGCTCGAAGAGACCAATGTCCACCTCCAACAAAGCCTTGAGGAAAAGGACCGAGTCTCCAATTACCTAAACAATATATTAGAGAGCCTCAGCGGCGGCGTCCTGGTCGTCGACCTCGACGGCGCAATTACCTTTTTCAACCAGGAAGCCGAAGACATCACGGGCTTTGAGCAGCAAAAAGTCCTCGGCCAGCCCTATGCGGAAATCATCGGCCTAAACGCCGGCCGCGAACTAAGCGTGCTGCACACCCTGGACACGGGCGAACGCCTAGCCAGCCGTGAGAAGGAGTTGCGCCAGGGAGACGGGTGCACCATCCCTCTGGGCTTCAGCACCTCGCTGGTCCGCGACGAGGACGGCACGGTTTTAGGCGCCCTCGAAGTCTTCAACGATCTGACCGAAGTCAAACGCCTCGAAGCCGAAGTGCAACGCGTGCAAACCTTGGCGGCCCTCGGCGAGATGGCCGCCACCGTCGCCCACGAGATCCGCAATCCCCTGGGCGGGATCGCCGGATACGCCGGCATGCTCGAACGCGACCTCGACTCCGATGATCCCAACCGCCGCCTGGTGCAAAAAATCACCGAAGGCGTCGGCCGGCTCAATCGCATCGTTGTCAGCTTACTAAACTACACCCGCCCCCTGCGCCTAAATGTGCACCCGGTCAACCTCGTCGAGCTAGTAGAGGAAACGACAGCCTTCTTCGCCATTGATATCGAGCGTTCGCGCGAGGATATCCACATCGAGCGCCGCTTCCCCGACGGCGACCTGATCTGCCGTATCGACCCCGAACAGTTGCAACAGGTTATTCTCAACCTTTTGCAGAACGCGATGCAGGCAATGCCGGAAGGCGGAACGATCGAAGTCGGCCTGCGCACCGAAGGAGAACTTGGCGTGTTGACCATCGGCGATACCGGCGTCGGCATGGACGACGAGGTACGCGAAAAACTCTTCACTCCCTTTTTCACGACTAAGGAGGACGGCACCGGGCTGGGCTTGGTGACCTCCAAAAAGATTATCGACGCCCATAACGGCCAGATCCTAGTGGACAGCGAGCCAGGGCGCGGCACACAATTCTCAATCTCACTGCCCCAATAACCAAGAGGAAAAACGACATGGCAACCAGCAAACACATACTAGTAGTGGACGACGACTCCTACGTACGCGAATCCACCGAAGAAATCCTCCGTCGCAAGGGCTACGACGTAGACACCGCCGCCGACGGCAAGGGCGCCCTGGCCAAACTGGACGAAGCCGATTACGACCTCATCCTCTCCGATATCAAAATGCCCGGCATGGACGGCATCCAACTTCTGGAGACCGCACACGGCAAATACCCGGACGTGCACATCATCATGATGACCGCCTTTGGTTCGGTCGATACTGCCGTCGAGGCGATGCAAAAAGGCGCTTACGACTATATACAGAAGGGCTCGGCCGACCCCTCCGAGATCGAACTGGTCGTCGAGCGGGCACTCGAATCCCGGGGCGACAAACGCGAGATCAAGCGACTGCACTCCGAGTTACAGGACAAATACAGCTTCAACAACATGATCGGTAAGGCGCACAGCATGGAACAGGTCTTTGACCTGATCGACACCGTCGCCGACAGCCGCGCCACCGTGCTGGTCACCGGCGAGAGCGGCACCGGCAAAGAGTTGGTCGCCCGCGCCTTGCACTACAATAGCGCCCGGCGCACCGCCCCATTTATCCGCCTCAACTGCGCCGCACTACCCAAGGACCTAATGGAGAGCGAGCTCTTCGGTCATGAGAAAGGCGCCTTCACCGGTGCCATCAAGCAGACCCGCGGCCGCTTCGAAATGGCCAACGGCGGCACCTTGCTGCTCGACGAGATCAGCGAAATTGACCCCTCCCTGCAGGCCAAACTGCTGCGCGTCCTGCAAGAGCGCGAATTTGAGCGCATCGGCTCGACCCAGACGATCAAGGTCGACGTGCGCATCGTCGCCACGACCAACCGCGACCTGCAGAAAGAGGTCGAGGCCGGCAACTTTCGCGAGGATCTCTACTACCGCCTCAACGTCATCGAGATGGGCCTGCCCCCGCTGCGCGAACGCAAGGAGGACATCCCCGCCCTGGTGCAGAACTTTGTCGCCAAATACAATGACGAAAACGGCAAGTCGGTCACCGGCGTCGCGGACGACACCCTCGACACGCTGATGCAGTACGACTGGCCCGGCAATATCCGCGAACTGGAGAATTACACCGAGCGCGCCGTCGTCGTCGCCCAGGGCGACACCCTGACGCCGGACGACTATCCGCAACGGCTAACCTCGGGCCCCCAGGGGCGCGACGACGGCGGGATTCACGTCGGTATGACCGTACACGAGATGGAACGCCGCCTGATCATGAAAACCCTCGAATCTTGCAAGGGCAACCGCACCGAAGCGGCGAGCATGCTGGGCATCAGCACCCGCACGCTGCGCAATAAACTGCACGAATACGGCGCAATGAAGGCTTTCAAAGAATCTGACGAAAACCTCGACCACCAAGAGGAAAAAGTCTTGGTGGCAGCCATGGCCTAAACCCCCAGATCCACTTTTACCCTCATTGTCAAACCCGGCCGGAGCCTATTTTACAGGCTCCGGCTTTTTACTTATAGTCTTATGTACTGGCGTATTTGATTTATTCGTAACCGGCGCCTACTTTGTTAGTTCTCAACATGTTTTCTCGGCGTCCATACCCGGGAATACCCCCCTTCTGGAGGATGCTAGTTGGCCGATGACATTGGACAGGACGGCGGCAATCCGCTGGTTGTCATCGGCGATAAGATCCAACCCACACCTCATCTAGTCGCACTGTTACAACAACTCCGCACCGAGAACAACTTGCTCAATCCGGAGAACCGCATCCAATACGCGGTCTGTAACGAAAGCTCCGAGGTCGCGCTGGCTTTGCGCAAACACCTCGATTCGGTCAAAATGATCCTAATCGGGCCGGGTTTAGCGGGCAACGCGATGGCCGTGGCCCGCATGCTCTCCCAAAAAGCCTCGATCGTCATGGTTGTCGATCCCCAGATCAACCCACTGGGGACCAGCCCGGCAAGTATCATGCAAAATCACAAGAATCTCGAGAAATTGGGCATCATCATCACCATGGCCAATAAAGCCACCGGCAAATTCTTCGAACCCATCGTCCAGGATTATGTGCTGTCCGGCATCGTTCCTGGCGGAGACCTCGAATCGATGTCCCCCGAAGAACGGTCGCAACTTGTTGACCAACGCCTCGACTCGGTCAACAAGTTCCCCTCCCTGCCCGAAACCCAGCGCAAGGTCTCTGCGCTCGACGATATGGATCAGCCGAAGAAATGGGCTGAGGCCATCGATCCCGATCTGCCGACAAAAACCGTCATCCTGCGCATCCTCAACTCGGCACGCTACGGCTTTCGCTCGCGGGTGGAAGAGATTGACAAGGCCGTGGTCATGGCCAGCGCCAAGACCATCCGCGAAATCGTCACCGCCTGCCAGATTCGCCAGATCTTCTCAAAAACCGGCAAAGGGACTATCGACCAGTTTTGGCGCCATTCGCTGGCGACGGCCTTTTACGCCAAACTCTTTTCACTGCCGGCAGATCCAGCGGTTCAGACTTCACAGCAGAAAACCGAGTTCGCCCGCTACGAGTTCGATGAAAAAGACGTCAAAAGCATCGAGGAGGTACGCCTTTGGGAGCGTTTCGACCTCAGTGATAAAGACGACACCTTTACTTCGGGTCTTCTGCATGACGTCGGCAAAATAACGATGATCATGTGCCTCGAAGACTCCCTCAAACTGATCACCACAGTGGTCGACTCCGAAGCCGAGGAGGCCAAGGCCGAAGGCAAGCTCTGGGCGAACTCCATTATCGAAGTCGAACGCTTTCTGATGAAGGACATGGACCACCAGATCATCGGCTCGCGCCTGGCTGAAAAATGGGAACTCGACCCCAGCATCGAGCAGGTAATCGGCCAGCACCACAATATCCACGAGCATTCGCCGTCGGTCGTCAAGCTTGTCGCTCTCGCCGATCTGGCGGCCAATTGCCTCTTCCCCTATCCGGCCACCGAAGAGCAACACCCCTTCCCGATAATATTCGCGCGCATCGAAAAGTCGATCAAGGACAAATCGGGCATGAGCATCGACGAAGCCGTCGACGAAGCGATCAACCAAGACGTATTTGAGGACTTGGTCGACGTAATCAGTCGCCTCAATATCTCCGAATACCTCTGGGAACTCGTCGATTTCAAAACCTTCTTCAAACTCTGCTACCTGACCTCCCCCAAGATCAAAAGCACCTCAATCGCCTT
>DQLG01000360.1 GCA_015660315.1 Candidatus Latescibacterota bacterium | reverse complement strand
GGTATACGTCGAGACACCGGCAGCGAGGAACCCGCCATAAACGGAAAACCCAGCTCGCGGCTGATATCGAACATTTCTCGCGCGCAATCCCAATTCCAGGAAAGGTGCTTGTCGCAAAAGACCGGCACGCTGCGGCCACTATTGCGAAAGACCTCGACGGTCTGCTGAAAAAACTCATAGCGCGGATAGAGCATCTGGCCTTTTTCGTTGACCGGATAATCCCCGTGCTCGGCGATCAGCAAGACGCCGTCGACGGCCAGTTCGTCGCCTCCCAAGGTCAGCGCCTCGGCAATAGTCGAACACATCTTCAAGTCCGGGTGGCGTTCGACGCGTTCGCGACTAAGATCGGACTCGGGAAACTGGTCGACATAGAGCGAGACAATGTCCAACTGCGGATAGTGCCAACGACTTTCCCAGCCATAACCGCCCAGCAACCGGTCGACAATATTCTGCCCGTGCGAATACCGGCGGTATTCGGTCACCAACGCGGCAATTCTTGGCCGTTTGGCCGTAGATTTATTTTGTGCTGCCATAATTCCCTGATGAGTGCGCGAACCAATCGCCAGCGACAGCGATCGACTGGCCCGTCATAAACGAAGAAGCTTCCGAGTACAACCACAAGACTAACGCGACAACGCGAATATCAGCAATTGCAGTTAGTCCACTATTGCACCGAGAGCCAATCGAGACAACGCTGCGTATGCCGGTTCATGTAGATCGGATAAGTGTCGCCGTCAACAGCCGGATTGTACGTATAGAGAATCGCACGGCGACCGGTGTCGGTCCGATTGGGAAAGGAATGATGCGCGGTATAGCAGCTAAAAATTACCAGACTACCTGCAAGCCCCGGCGCGTCCACCGAGATGCTCGGATCGTCAATTGCCTCTTGAATGTGCCGCGGATGATCGTCGTCACGCGGCATTAATCCCTGCTTGTGGCTACCCGGCACAAAGCGCAAGCAGCCATTTTCCGCCGTCGCGTCGTCGAGCAAGAGCGTTACGGTGACTAACCGATCCGTATGTTCCTGCCAATAGGCGTAATCTTGGTGCAAAGGATAATGGGAGCCGATAAACGGCGGCTTGTAGTTTAGCTTGTCCTCAAAGAGAAAGCCCTCTTCGCCAAATATTTGCGCGACGGGACCGGTCATGCGGCGATCGTAGACGAGATCCCCCAGCGCGGGTACGACATCGATGATCGGTTCGATCTTGCGCACAACCGGCTGTGCGTCTATTTGCTCCGACTCAATCTGCAGGCGGGGGTTATCGGGAAGGACCGGGCCGGATTGCGCCAATAATTCGTCGGCCGCCCGACGTAGCGCGTCGAGTTCGGGTTCGGTAAACGCAGGCTCGAGTACGACGAAGCCGAACTCGTCGTAGAAGGTTACCTGTTCTGGGCTTAGGCTGGGGATAGACCTGCTATTGTTCACGGGCGACCTCGTATTTTGGCGTAGGCTATATTTTATCGGAAATCTACGCAAAAAAAGGACCGCGGCACACCAATTTCCCGCCAGCATCTTAATTAGCGCCACCTTATAACAAAACCCGAGAAGCCATCCCTCGTCTTTGCCGGTTTCAACTCCTCGTATCTCAACCGACCGAGCTTCGGCTCAGCATCCTTCGCCGATTGCAGCACAGCTTGCGCGGCGACGATGCGCTCGATCTCGCCGTCAAACGCAGACAACGATGTCTCCACAGCCAAATCTCCGCCACCAATTGCCGCCTGCATCTGAAACTTGATCCGCCCCTAATGTGCCAGCCACCCCCTTGAGCGAATGCGCGCACGCTCGGCTTCTTCGAACTGCCCGACGCTGACATTCTTAAACATCAATCCGTGTTAGATGAGGAGTATCTGCCTTTTCGCAGGGCAAATGCCCAAAAATTCACGCAGCGAAATAACTCAGCCGATCACCTTCTGCTACCCATAATTCCTCGAACATCTTGCGTATGTCCGGCAGCGAAACCGTCGCGGCAGTCAAAGGATCCAAGGCACAGGCGTGGAACGCCGCCTCCTTGTCGCGGTCGAGCGCGGCACGCACCGCCAATTCCTGCACCGCGATATTCGTCATATTCAGCGCCGCGCACTGCGGCGGCAATTCGCCGACGAAGGTCGGGTGCACGCCCTGACTATCGGCTAAACAAGGCACCTCAACGCAACAACGCGCGGGCAGATTGCTGATCGAGCCGTGGTTCATCACATTGCCGTTGAAGGCGAAAGGCACGCCCGTCATCCGCGATTCGATGATCATCGACGCGTATTCGTGCGAGGCTTCCATCGGCGGGATCGCTGCATTGCCGTCGTCATCGACGCCCGAATCCTTCATCCAGTCGCGCCTGCGCGTATTCTTCATCGACACCGCCTTGCGATCGCCCACCCCATAATACTCGCGCAATGCCTCGGTACGCTGAAAATACGGTAGATACTCGGCATTGTGCCGCGTACTCTCCGTCACGAAATAACCGAATTGCCGCATCATCTCGACGCGGACCCGGTCTTCGGCGAAACTCTCGCGCGTTTCGACCGCTTCGCGCAATTTTGGATAGAGATCCTCGTTGCCGTGCCGCAGACGCAAGACCCAAGCCTGGTGGTTGATACCCGCGACCAGATAGCTGATATCATCGTAATCGACGCCGACGCCTTGCGCCAATTTCTTGGTTGTGCCCTGCACACTGTGGCACAGGCCCACATTCTGGATCGACGAACCGACCGAATGCAGCCAGGTCAGCATGCACATCGGATTGGTATAATTGAGCATCAGCGCGTCGGGACACAAGCGCTCCATATCCTTGGCAAAGCGCAAATGCTCGTCGGCGGTGCGCAGAAAACGGAAGACGCCACCGACGCCGATGGTATCGGCCACCGTCTGTTGCACACCGTATTTGAGCGGAATCTCCACCTCGGACCTGTAGGGCTCGCCCCAATAAGCAGCCCCGCCAATCGAGACAGCCGTCACCACGCAGTCGGCGCCCGACAGCAAGTCTTCGCGATTAGTACTCGCGATTACCTTTCCCGGCAGGTTGTGCCCGTCGATCGCCCGCTGCACATAGTCCTGTACTTGGCCCAAGCGGGTTTTGGAGATATCGCATAGGGCGATCGTCGATTTTTTGAGCGATTCCCGTGCCAGAATGTCGATCGACAACCTGCCGCCGAAACCGCTACCCGCCCCGATAATTACTATTTTTGCCATTTGTCACTCCTATCTGAAGCCCACCGCCAATACGAAGCCGGCGAGTATTTGAACTCGCAATAAAAATCAACGCCCTGATAGTCATTTCGATGCGCAACCCAGCCGCGCTTTTAAACTCTTGGCTGGTCTTCTGCCTTTTATTTTCCCCGTAAAATATAGATCTCAGGCATCTGTGGGCAAAACGATACCAGGTCTTAGGCGCCACTTGATCACAGACGCGGAAAACCCTTTTATACACAGGGCAGAAAATAACAAATAGGACAGACGCGCACGGGATGCCTCATCGCTGCCGACAGAGTCCACAACAGGACCGACAGCATGCTACGCCTCTCGCTGCGGAACTAACACCCTAAAAGATTTGACGGTACTTTGCATACAATCCGCGTTCTCAGCTACAATATCCATCACGGCGCAGGCATGGACGGCGTCACCGACCTTGCACGAATCGCCAATATCATCGCCGCCATCGCGCCCGATATCGTATCCCTGCAAGAAGTCGACTGCGGAATGCCGCGCACAGCCAAGGTCGACCAACTGCGCGAACTAGCGGAGCGGACGCAGATGAGCGGACTGTTCGGCTGTGCCATCGACCGCCGGGAAGATGGCCAATACGGCAATGCCATCCTGGCGCGTTTCCCCGTACGGCAGGTCGGGAATTACCCCCTACCGGGCGAACCGCGCGCGGTCCTGGCGGCGCAAGTGGATTTATCATCGTTATACGGCATCGAGGCGACCGTGCTCTTTATGGCCACGCACCTCGACACGCAATCCGCTCACCGTACGGCCTCGATTCCCCTAATTGAAGCGGCATTAGCGGCCCACTCTCGACAGCCGACGATTCTGTCGGGCGATTTTAACGCCGTACCGGAAAGCCCCGTGCTCGCCGCACTCGGGCAGACCTGGACCTCTACAACCGCTGACCGCGAGTTGCTCACTTTCCCGCACGAGGACCACCGGCAGATCGACTATATCCTGCTGCGCCCTGCAGCTCGCTGGCGCGTCGTTTCGGTACAGGTGGCGGACGAAAAGATCGCTTCGGACCACTTGCCAATTTTCGCCGATTTGGAACTACTACCGGACACCGCACAGATAGCGGACACATGATCCGCCCCTACGCTCCGGCTGATCTGGAAACCATCGGCGACCGCGCCTGGCGCGGCATCCATACGATGTGCGCTTTGCGGCCATAGGCTCCGATCTCTTTTGCCTGCTCGCCCCGCGCCCGATGCAATTACAGGCCGGCGCACAGAACCAATTGATCACGCCCACCGATCGCGACGCATTATACCAGACTGTGCGCCCGGTGTATGGTGAATTCGGCAGCGCGGAACACCTGAATTATCTGCTGCACAAAGAGAGGCATATCATGTTCTGGGAGCGAGCAAACAAATTTATACTCAATGCCTAAAATAAAAACATACCATAGAAGCGTTTCACCGTAGCAATATATTTCATCCGGAGACCCACAATATATGACAACCAATACAGCAGCCCCACTGCAAGCAGGTTTCGCCAAAGTCGACATCCCCCGCACCGACCCCACGACGACCACCGATCCGCTCTATGCCAATATCGACGCGGCCACAATCAACGACCGTCTCTACGTCAAAGCACTGGTCCTCAGACAGGGCAACACCACCGCCGTGTTGGTCACCGTCGACGCCGTGGCGATCGCCGAGATCGGTACCATCCGCGACGACTACCTGGCCAATGTGCGCACAAAATTGCACGCCAACTTGCAAATAGAGGCGTCGAGCGTGTTGATCAACGCCAGTCATTGCCACGGCGTGGTCTGCAGCGACATTGTCGAACGCACCGTCGAGGCGGTCAAAAAAGCTGCGCAGAATATGGTGCCGGTCAGGGTCGGCGCCGGCACCGGCCACGAAGACCGCATCATGGAAAACCGCCGTCTGCCGCTGGAAAATGGCAGGGAGGCGGATGTGCGCCACGCCTATTCGATGCCCCCGGACGACGAAGTCGCCGGTGTCGGACCGGTCGACCCGGAAATCGGCATCCTCAAGCTGGAGCGGGAAAACGGCCAAACCTTCGCCATCGTCTACAATTTTGCCTGCCACCCCATCCAAGGCGTGCCCTCAGGCGGCAATACCGCCGATCTCAGCGGCTTCGCCAGCAAGGTGATCGAAGACTGTTCGAACGAGGGCACCGTCGCCCTCTTTCTGCAGGGCTGTGCAGGAGATATAAACCCGGTCCGCTATAAAGACGTTGACCAGCCCCGGGACGCCGAGCCGCTGGGTAATCTGCTCGGCTTGAGCACCCTGCGGGCCTTGCGCGACATCCCCAGCAAAAAAGGCGCAACGTTGAAGATCATCAATGAAAGCCTGGCGCTACCTCGGGCCGACCTGCAACAATCTATCGGCGAGCTACAAGAAAAACAACAGCAATTACTGGAATCATTAAACGGCACCACCCTCAACCTGAAAACCTTCCTACCGTTAATGGTAAAATACCACCTGGCTCCCGAATCCCCGTCGTATTATTCCCACCGCTATATGCACGAAGAAAAAACCGGCCGCAACCACTTGGCCAAGCTCGACGCCGACAATCGCCACAATATGCAGCAGTATACCGAGAACATTCACACGATGGAAGAATTAACGCGGGTGCAGGAGAACTTGCGTCTCCTGCAGATGCATCAGGCGCAGAACGCCGCCGCCGGCGAAGACACCCTTGAGGTCGAACTGGTCGGCCTGCGGATCGGAGATTTTGTGCTGACTACTTTTCCCGGCGAATTATCGGTGCAGACGGGGCTCAGCCTCAAGAAAGCCTCACCCCATGCATTGACCTTTATAGCCGGTGTCACCAACGGCTATATCTATTATACCCCGACGGCAAAACAGCTCGAGAATCGCGGCGGCGCGCAGGAAGACAGCGACTGCCTGCTGGCGCCGGAATGGCAGGAACTGTACGAGAATAAGGCGGTCGAGATCCTGCAAAAGCTATAGGCCACTCCCCAACGCCCTTAGTCAATACAGATTCAGCCATAGCCCGATCAGCCGTGAGAACAGCTTTCCAGCGCCCCGACCAACAGCTTCTCCGTGTTCGCCGCTTACAACAACCCATTGTGCCGCAATAGCGCCTCGGTGCTCGGCTCCCGACCGCGGAACTCCCGATATAAATCCATCGGGTGCTTGCCACCGCCCTGCGACAGGATCGTATCGCGCAGTTTACGCCCCGCCGACTGCACTGCCTGCTCATCGTCTAGCCCGGCCTCTTCAAAAGCGCCGAACGCGTCGGCGCTCAAGACCTCCGACCACTTATAACTGTAATAACCGGCCGCGTAACCGCCCGCGAAAATATGCGGAAAAGAGCACAGAAAACGATCCTCTAGCAACGGCGGTAAAACAGACATCTCAGCACTCACTCGGCGTTCCAGGTCAAAAGCCGTCTCGGCTCCATCCGGATCGTGCAGCGAGTGCAATAACATATCCATACGACCAAACGACAACTGGCGCATCATCATCGAGCCGGCCATAAAGGTGCGCGCAGCGACGATTTTGTCGAATAAGTCATCGGGCAACGGCTCGCCCGTCTCGACATGAGCGGTCATACCGATGAGCGTCGGCTTGTGATAACACCAATTCTCCATAAACTGGCTGGCGATCTCCACCGCGTCCCACTCGACCCCGCCCAGACCCGCAACTTCGGCATAATCCACCGTTGTCAGCATGCCCTGCAATCCGTGGCCGAATTCGTGGAACAGGGTCTCCACCTCGCGAAAACTCATCAATGACGGCGTATCGCCCACCGGCGGCGTACCATTACACACCAGATGCACCACGGGCAAGTGCAAGCTGCCATCGAGCCAACGTCGGGACAGACAGTCGTTCATCCACGCGCCGCCGCGTTTTTCCGCCGGGCGCGAATAGGGGTCGAGATAAAACGAGGCAATGCGCTGTCCGTCGCGCGAGACCTTAAAAAACTGCACATCCTCGTGCCATTTGTGCGCATCTTCGTCGTCGGCGCGCTGAATCTCGACGCCGAACAAACGCGCCGCCAATCCGAACAACCCGTCGAGCACCTTGCTCAGCGGGAAATACGGACGCAATTGGTCATCGGTATAGTCGAATTTCTGCTCGCGCAATCGCTCCGACCAAAACGATACGTCCCAGCGCGCCAGTAGCTCCTGCTGGCCATGTTCCCCGGCCAGTGTCTGCAAGGCCTCGAAGTCCTTGTGCATATGCGCTTGCGAAACCGCCTGTAATTCCTCTGTCATCCGCTCAACCGCCAAGGCATCGGGCGCCATCTTCGAATCTAGGCTCCACTGCGCATAATCCGCAAAACCCAACAACCCGGCCTGCTCCTTGCGCAACTTCAGTATCCGGGCGACCAGATCACTATTATCGAACTCGCCGGTCGAAGCGACCTGCACATAGGCTTTATAGACCTGCTCGCGCTGTTCACGCCCCCGGTGGTGTTGCATAAAGGGTTGATAACTCGGAAAGTCCAAGGTGATCCGCCACGGGCCGTCTTCAGGCGTGGACTCGCTGCCTTCATTGGCCTGCGCATAGGACTGGGCGGCGACTTTCCGCAAGCTATTGGGCCAGCCCTCCGTATATGCCTTGCCCTCGACAATCAGCTCGAAGGCCTTGGTCGAATCCAGCACGTGATTGGAATAATCGGTGCCGATCTGCGAAAGTTCGGCCTCGATCGCGTTAAAGCGGTCCTGCGCTTCGCCGGTCAACCCCACGCCTGCGTGCTCGGCGGCGCGAATCTTCAATTCAACACAGCGCCGCTGTGCCCCGTCTAACTTTTCCCACTCCACCCCGTCACGCATCGCCACCAAGCCCTTGTAGATCGGACGGCTCTGCTCGTGCCGTAAACCGAACGCGACAACTTCACCCAGTACCTCCTCGTGCGCCTCGCGTAAATCATCCGCGTTGCGCACGCTCATCAAATGCCCCACCGGCCCCCACGCATATTCAAAAGGCACGTCCAATTCTTCGAGCGGCTTGAGCAGGCCATCCCACGTCGGCGTGATATTCTCTTCTAGCACCGCGATGCTCTTTTCTGCTTCCGCTAATACCTGTCGCACCCCTACCACAATATGCTCCGCCGCGACCTGATCGTACCGCGGCAATCCTTCGTTGACCAAAAGCGGATTGTTTTCGAGCGACATAATCTCTCCTTTTACCTCATTTGCAATGATCAATAATGGCCTATCGCAGCCGCAAAATTCTATTGTCGATTAGTCGATATAAGATGTAACGATACGATTAATCTTGTAAAGAGCAGCCTGCAAATAGCGCTATAGGTAACCTGGGGATTTATGCGATTTATTTTAAGGGCACTTCTTAAGGTATCTTTATCTATTTAAAGGAAACCTCTAAAGTGTATGAGGTCAGGTCGAGCGAAGGAGACTCCCCTCGACCTGACCGTTCGCGCCAACGCTTAATGGTCAACCTATGCGCATCCGCCGCTGATAATAGGGCAACAGAAGAAACACTAGCGCCGCCACCACCAGCGCCGCCGCCGCCAAAGGCCACCCGTGCCCCTGCGCGACCAAAATCGGTGTCAACGTGACCATCACCACCTCGATGGGACCAAAACCCAAATAGGCCAGGGCAAAATCGTCGAGCAAATGCGACTCGCCCTCCGGGTCGACCGTGCGCAAAAGCGCGATCGCCATCGCCATCACGCCATTGGTCCAACCCCAAGTGTAAAGCGACTTCTCGAACCACAGTTCGCCAAAGGCCCGCGGCCCCCAAAAGCGAAAGAGCAACCAGTTGACCCCGATGCCGCACGCCAATAACGCACTGAGCGGATAGGCGTATTCGACTAGGATCGCAATATTGATCGAAGCAATGCCGAAGATCACCAGAAAATCGGTACTCGTGCCCCCCACCCGTACCATCGTCTTCGCGTCTATATAATGGTAAATTCCCAACCAGCTCAGAATCCGCTTTAGCCCAACCGCCACCAGAAATGCCCCGCAAAACGTCGGCAGGCGATAATGGCTCAGCAAACTACTCGAACCCTGTGCGAGCCAATAACCGATCAAGGCGACTGCCGCAACCAACCCCAAATGCAAAGCGAGAGGGTCGATGGTATTCGCCGAGACCGTCTCCTGGCCAATAGGACGACGTTCACCGACGGGCACCAACCCAGTACGCAAACTCTGTGGCAACTCATCGAAACGCGCGACAAAGCGGGTAGACCCCCGTTGTGCGCCCCATTTGATCCAGGCCATGCCGCCGACAATCGACGCCAAAATGCCGACGGTCGCCGAAGTCATCGCCAACGGGCCGGCCGCCGGCCAACCCAATTCGCCGAAGGATGCGCCAATGGCGGCGGCGGTGCCGTGGCCACCGACAAAACCAGCGGCCAGGATCGCGCCAAAACCAGGATGCAGATCGGACCAAATCGCGCTCAATACGCCCATCGCCAAAGCCAATCCAAGACCCCATTGTAGCAAAATCACGACGGTGGAATACGCAAAAAGCTCGGCGACGTTCCGGCCCACCGCACGCCGGGGGCCGCTGGCCGCGCTAAAGGGCAGGGTCACAAAAATCAGCGCGATCAGAATAGCGGGATAAGAGGCGATGCTAGTGGAAAAAGGCAGCCAGCCCAAACCACTGGCCCCCAACACCAAACCCAAACCGCCGCCGATGACATTGGCGGGCAAAAAGAGTTTTTGCACTGCGCGCAGCCGGGCGCGCAGCACCTGTCCGACGAGCAGCAGCAGGGAGGCCAGACCGAGATCAACGAATAGAGTCCAGGGGGTAAATTCCATATCAGATGCGCGGCATCACATTGCCGCCGCAAACCGGCAGATAACAACCGCTGATAAACTGGGCCATATCCGACGCCAAAAAGACGACGGCGTTGGCGATGTCTTGATCTTCGCCACGGCGACCGAGCGGCACGCTTTTGATATAACCGCTGTCGTCGGCTGGTTGGTCGCGGAACTTGTCGCTGATCATCCAACCCGGTGCCACCTGGTTGACGGTGATATTGTGGCCGCCGATCTCCTCGGCCAACACCCGCAGCAAGCGGTCTTGCCCGGCCTTGCCGCTAATATAGGCCGACTGGTTCGCTTTGCACTGCATCGTGCATTCGGTATTTATCGCGATCACTCGTCCAGCCTCCTTGGCGATCATCGCCGGCACAAACGCCTTAGCCATTAATAAATTGTGTATCACGCAGGTGTCGAACTGACTCTGGTAATCGGCTTCGTCCTGCTCTAAGACCGAGACCCATTTATACTGGTGCACCGCGTTATTGACGATGATGTCGGCATCGCCCAACTCGTCTTGCACTCTGTCGCGCATGGCAAAAACCGAGCCCTTGTCGCTGACATCCGCCTGCACTACAATCGCCCGTCCACCACCGGTGACGATCTCTTCTTTCACGGCCTCGGCCTGCGCCTCGTTCTTATAATAATGCAGGGCCACCGCCGCACCGGCTTGGGCTAGCGTGCGACTAATCACCCGCCCAAGTTCGCCGCTAGCGCCAGTCACCACCGCGACCTGCCCCGATAAATCCATGCCGATCATCGTTGTCTCCTTTTATATCGCCAACTGGCCGCGCGCCTGTTCAATGGGAATATCCCGGCGCTGGCGGTCGAGAAAAATACTAGTATGGTTATAACCGGCAGCGCTAATATGATCGAGCGCGTCCTCGTAGTTCGCCGCCACCCGCGCCGGACCATGCGCATCGGCGCCCATGACCACCGGAATGCCGCGCTCACACATCTCAGCGAGCATCTGCGGGCCTGGGTTCATTTCAGGATACAGTTTATTCAGGCCCGAGGTATTTATTTCCATCGCCGTGCCCGTCGCCGCTATGCGATCGAGACAACGCCGAATATCCCCTATCACCAGACCAGCATCCCAACCGGCCGGATCGGAGTTTTTTACTAAATCCGGATGTGCGATGGTATCGAAGAAACCGGTCTCCGCCGCCATCGCCAGATGCTCAAAATAGGTCGCCGCAAAAACGGTGGCGTCATCGCTAGCAAAGCGCGCTATATAGTCGGGAAGTTGCGGATGCACCGAACCGAGCACATGGTGAAACTCCGCCATGCCAAGCAGGGTTTCTATCCACGGCTCCATACCGGGTACATAGTCGCACTCGATGCCGAGCCGGATATCGACCCGACCGGCCCACGCCTTTCGCGCCCGTTCCACCAGCGCCACATACTGCGGAAACTCCGCCACGCTCATCCGCACACCCTGTGACCAGCCGTCATTGCACGGATTGTGGCACGTGACGACGATCCCGGCCAGCCCGCGCCGTTCGGCTATCGCGGCGTATTCTTCCGGTTCGCCGATGGCGTGTTTGCACAGCGGCGTGTGCATATGCATTTCATAGAGCATAAACTTCCCGTCTGTTATTAACCCACAAAGCGCGCGCGCCGCTCGCCCGCATATTCGATATAAGTCGGCGCCGCGCACAAAACTTGCAAAACTTGCTGTTCCTCGTCGCTCAAACCGGGGTCGGTGACCACGGAGAGGTTATTCTTCAGTTGCGCTACATCATCCGCACCGATCAGCGAAGTGGTGACCTCTGCGACCGAAAGATTCCACTTGAGCGCCACGCGCGACAACAGGTCGCGATCGCCGATACCCACTTCCTCGCCCATCGCGAAGAGCCGGCCCTTTTGGAAGACCTCGCGAGTAATAACAGCCAACCCGCGTTGCGCAGCGGTCGGCAGCACGCTTTCCAGCGCGCCATCGTCGGCGAAGTTGAAGTTCATC
>DQLG01000122.1 GCA_015660315.1 Candidatus Latescibacterota bacterium | reverse complement strand
GTTTACGGGGCGGGTGAATTAGTGCCCGCATCAGGGGTTTTCGACGCCGTCTCCGGCGGCACAGCCGAAATGGGCCACGGTGTCTCCTACTACTGGAAGGGCAAACACGAGGCGACCCAGTTTTTCGCCGCCGTGCCCTTCGGCCTCAACGCCAACGAGATCAACGGCTGGTTGCGCTACGGCGGCGGACAGGAGCTCTGGGACGAGCTCTATGCTCAATTCGGGCTCAAAGCCTTCCCCGTCGGCAATACCGGCGTACAAATGGGCGGCTGGTTTAACAAAGAGATCAACGAAGTCGGCGATTTCTCGGGACTAGTAATGCGCATGCCCGGCCTGGGTGGAGAAGTGCTGCGCCGCCTCAACGCCACCGTAAAATCCCTGCCCGGCGGCGAGATATTCCAGGCGCTGAAAACCGGCGCCATTGACGCCACCGAGTGGGTCGGGCCCTATAACGACCTGGCTTTCGGTCTGCACCAAGCCGCCAAATACTACTACTGGCCGGGTTGGCACGAGCCGGGTACCGCCCTTGAAGGTATGGTCAACGCCAAAGCCCTTGCCGCCCTGCCCAGTGACCTACAGGCCATCGTCGAATACGCCTGCCAGGCCGCCAACGAAGACATGCTCAACGAATTCACCGCCCGCAACAATGGCGCACTGCAAATCCTGGTCAAGCAACACGGCGTACAGCTGCGGCGCTTTTCCGACGAATTGCTCACCGAAGTCGGCAAAACCGCCGCTGATGTCGTCGCCGAGATCGCGGCCAAAGACCCCTTCTCGAATAAGGTCTACACCTCGTTCGACAACTTCCGCAGCGCATCGGTTTCCTATACCAGGATCTCTGAGGAAGCCTATACCCAGGCCCGCGCACTGACCTTCGGCTGAGTTTCGCTATGCAGCGTTTCAACCGACTAGTCGCCTCTACTGTGCCCTGGCTGACCTTGGGTATGGTGCTGGTCACCTTCACCATCGTGGTTTTTCGCTACCTCTTTGACCGCGGTTGGGTCTGGATGCAGGAAATCACGCTCTACATGCACGCCTTCACCTTTCTCATGGCCGCCGGTTATACCCTCGCGCGAGATGCCCACGTCCGCGTCGACATCCTCTACCGCCCCATGAACGAGCGCAAAAAAGCATGGGTCAACCTGCTCGGCAGTCTGTTACTTTTGCTGCCTACTTGCGTAGTCTTACTCGTAGAGTCTCTACCTTTTGTCATCAATTCTTGGGCCGTCTTTGAGGGTTCAAAAAATGGCGGCGGCCTTGAAGCTGTTTTTCTGCTCAAGACCGCCATTCCGCTCTTCTGCCTATTGTTATTGTTGCAGGCGCTCTCGCTGATCAGCCAGAGCGCGCGGACATTGAAGGCCCCATGAACGCCCTATTGCCGCTGGCGATGTTCCTGGTCACCTTCGCGGTACTACTCACGGGCTTTCCCGTCGCCTTCTGTCTCGCCGGCACGGCGCTGATCTTCGCCGGTATCGGCTTGCTCACCGGGCACTTCGACCCGGCGTTCCTCTCCGCACTGCCCTCGCGCATCTACGGAATTATGAGCAACGAGACCTTGATCGCCGTGCCGCTCTTCGTCTTTATGGGGATAGTACTCGAACGCTCGAAGATCGCCGAAGATCTGCTGGAAACGATGGCCCAGCTCTTCGGCGGCCTGCGCGGCGGACTGGGCATTTCGGTCTGCCTTGTCGGCGGTTTATTGGCCGCCTCCACCGGCATTGTCGGTGCCACCGTAGTGACTATGGGACTGATCTCACTGCCGGCGATGCTCAAACGCGGCTACGCCCCTCCCATCGCCACCGGGATCATCTGCGCCTCGGGCACCTTGGGCCAGATCATCCCCCCGAGTATCGTCTTGGTCATCCTCGGCGATGTCATCTCCTCCGCCCACCAGCAGGCGCAATTAAATATCGGTAATTTTGCCCCCGTCTCGGTTTCGGTCGGCGACTTGTTTATGGGCGCACTGCTGCCCGGCCTCGCCTTGGTCGGCCTTTATATATTGTATATTGTATTGGTAGGCATCGTCCGCCCGCAAACACTGCCTGCAATTCCCACCGACGAACGCGAGCAAATACTCAGCGCCGCATTTTTGCGCCGCCTCGCCGCCGTTCTCTTACCGCCGCTCCTGCTCATCTTCGGCGTTTTAGGGTCAATCCTGTTCGGCATCGCGACTCCGACCGAGGCCGCTTCAGTCGGCGCGATCGGCGCGATATTCCTCTCGCTGCTCAAAGGACAATTCAACAAAAAAGTGCTCAAGGAAGTCATGCGCGCCACCACTGAAATCAACGCAATGGTTTTCACCATCCTCATCGGCGCCTCCATCTTCTCGCTGGTCTTCCGCGGCTATGGCGGCGACGTGGCCGTCGAGGAATTTCTGTTGGGCATGACCGGCGGCGTGGTCAGTTCCTTCTTTCTGGTGATGGCGGTGATGTTCCTGCTCGGCTTCTTCCTCGACTTCTTCGAGATCATTTTCGTCGTCGTGCCCATCGTCGGCCCGATTCTGTTGGCGATGGGCTTGGACCCCGTGTGGTTCGGGGTCATGATCGCCCTCAATCTACAGACCTCTTTTTTGACCCCGCCCTTCGGCTTCTCGCTCTTTTATCTGCGCGGCGTCGCCCCGCCCGAGATCAGCACCCCGCAGATTTACAGGGGTGCGGCGCCCTTTATCGCGCTACAGGTTTTATTGTTGATCGTGCTGTGGTTTGTCCCCGAAATGGCGACAAAATTACCGAAGATCGTCTTCGGCCGCTAAGCGTTGCGCCGAACACTTCGACTAATAACGTTCATATAAGAGCATATGATGGCTGTAATAACACAATAGATAAGACCTTAGGCCTACCCTGCCCTTTTCGACGATTTTGCCCGGGTGCATTCGACCAAATCGTCGAAAGTGATAAACTCTTGCGACATATCACTATAGAGCCTAAAACATCCTGGTCAATCGAATAAATTCGACCAGGATGTCGAAAGTGTGACGGGGAACACACCGCACTC
>DQLG01000417.1 GCA_015660315.1 Candidatus Latescibacterota bacterium | reverse complement strand
GGGTGTTGATACCGGGGCAGCGCGAATATGCGGCCTTGCGACGCAGTGAAAAAGACGGCATCGTCGTTGAAGAAGGGGTTTGGAGGCAGTTATCGGCGCTGGCCGAGGAATTGGGAGTGGAACTGCAATGAACGAGGACCTGGCTGCGGCGATTGTGCACCTGGAGACCTATGGCTATTGCTTGTTGCCGGAGCGCATGCCCCGCCAACAGGCCCTGGCACTGGGCGAACGCTGTTTGGCGCTGTGCCAGGATCCAGCCCGCGCCAATTTTATCCAGGGCGACGAATATTATCAGACACTCTTCGGGATGCTCAACCTGGACGAGGGTAGTTGGCCATGCGCTTTTCACGAGGATACGCTGACCATTGCGCGCCACTTTCTCGGCCCGCATTGCCGGGTGGTCGAAGCCTGTGCCAAGCCGACCTGGCCGGGAGCGCCGCCGCAGCATTTGCATGTCGACTCAGCCGGGCATTTCGCGGCAGTGCCGGATGTGCCGTGGATGATCAATACGATCTGGATGTTGAGCGATTTTACGGCGGCCAATGGCGGCACCGGGATCGTGCCGATGAGTCATACATCGCGCTTGAAAAGCCCGCCGCCAGAAGTCGGTCCGGACAGTCCGCTGATCAAGCCCATCGAAGGAGCTGCTGGGTCGGTGCTTTTGTGGCACGGGGGGGCCTGGCATCAGGCGCGGGCCAATACCAGCGAAGAAATCCGTATCGGGCTCAATGTTGCCTACTATCCGCGTTGGTTTAACAACTGGATCGAAGGTGGGCACCAGCCGGTCTGGCCGGAGACTTACCAGCGTATGCCCGAGGCTCATCGGGCATTATGTCCTGGCCGGCAAGGACACACGCGCGAGGATATGTACGAGGTGCGTTAACTTTTTTGCCGGCAGGTTCCAGGTTGCTCCGGGCGTGTTTAAAGTGTCAGGTCTGGTCGTTGCGTTCATGCGATCGCTGCGGTGCAGAAGCTATCGCGCCGCATTGTTTTTTTAAACGAACTTTAGCCATTAAGGGTGGTAACAAGCTCCTTAGTTTGCTCGACGATAAGCTGTTCGATTGTTGCTTTAAAAGGCGCTGGCCGCAAAAAAAAGCGATAAGATCCGTCGACTTCGTAGCCGCCCAAGGGGTAGGTTTCTTCGCCCGGGACATAGGCGATTAAGCCATTGGCATAGGCGACCGTCGAGGTCAAGCCGGGTTGTAGCGCTTCTTTGATATGCAGACCGATTTCGGTCAGGACTTCACCGCCTAAAAAGACCATGCGCAAATCGGGGTTGAATTGCAGGATCTGGATTTCGTGCGGTGAACTTGTAGCTAAGTCGCCGTGCTGTGTTATGGCGAGCATTGCCGCGGCCCAATCACTACTGCGCGGATTTGCATCTTGCAAGGTTTCTCGTAGGGTGGGGATGCTGGGCAATTCGCAATAGGGCAAGGAGTGGAAAGTATCGGCGATCTGTAAGTGCGTCGCGTCTACGGGTATGGCATCGGCCTGCGAGGCCAAGGCTGTGGCGGCCAACTCTTGCCCGGCTCCAGCGAGTTCCTCAAAGCTCGGGCGCGGGAAACTGCCTTCCTTGCGGCCATACCACGGCCGGATATTGCCGGCGCATCCGGTGGAGAAAAGTGCAGGGGCACCGGTTTGTTCTTCGATCGCGCGGCAGAAATAACCGGGGTAGTCACCACCGATAAGATAGCCGCCGAGGCTGGTGGGGTGACAGCCGAAAACGCTTAAACTGCCCAATGCGCGGCCCCGTCGGTCTACGAAGAACAAGGTATCGAGATCTCGATCCATTGGCCCGTCCGGATTGGGGGCGAAGAGAATGCCGCCCTTGCCGTCGGGCAGGCGGCGGTTGACGCCGAAGTCGGAGGTGGTCCGTGCGAAGGATATACTACCGGCGACTTGGTTGGCGCGTGCGCGTAGGACGACTTCGAGTAATTTGTCGCGCAGAAAGACCGCATAACCCGCTTCGACTTCGCCGGGCATGATCCAGGGATAAAAGAAGGGGGCGCAGTGCGTGTGGGTGGCGGTGAGCACGATTTGCCGGGGTAAGAGCCCGGTGGCGTCGGCGATATGGGCTTTGGCGTCGGCGGCATAGGCTAGGTCATAGCCTATAAGGTCGGCGGCGATGATCACGACTTCTTCGCCGCCGTCTGTTATGGCGACTGCGCCAGCGCGCAGCGCCTGGTAGACGCCTTCGGACTTGTGGTCGCGGTCGCCATAACCGACCAGCCACACCGCTTCTGTGGGGGTGATGTCTATTTGCGCAACTCCGATCAGGCTCATAGCTCTCCTACCAGCGAATGTTTTTTTGTGTGGGATTCTCGTGCATGTCGGCCCGCTCTTCAATGGGCCACTCGCGCAATTCGTCGATCGTGTCGACCAGGCCTTCTACTGCCGCTTCGAAGATTATCTTGCCCTTATCGGCGGTAGCCACCGTCGGGTCGCCGTGTACGCCTAGTTGCGACCAGCGGCCCCAATAATCGTTGAAGCGCACATATTTCGCAGTGCTGTCGGAACTGACATATTTGCCCATGCGGTCATTGCCCTCTTCAGCCTTGTCCATCTGTACCCGTTCAGGGGCTAGGTGCAGGTAGAGCGAGGTCTCGAATTCGTCGGCGTGCGCGGCGATTGCTGATTCGCGGATCTCGGAGAATTTATCCCACAGGAAAGTGGCGTAGTTGCAGGCGAAACACAGCGATTCGGTCTGCAAGGTGGTCTTGCGGGCGATCACGTCAATTAGGGGCGCGTTGGAACCGTGGCCATTGACCAGCAGGATTTTTTCAAAACCGTGGTAGGCGACCGACTTGGTGATATTGAGGCAGAAGGCGATAAAGGTCTCCGGCTCGATATGTACGGTGCCGGGAAAGTCGATGTGGTGCAGGTTGAGGCCGTAGGCGATCGGCGGCAGGACCAGGATCTTGTCGGGTGCGCGGCGGCCGACTTCGAGGCAGACTGCTTCGGACAGGAAGACATCGGTGTCGAGTGGCAAGTGGCGACCGTGTTGCTCGGTCGAGCCGGTGGGCAGCAAAATCAGTTTCTGCATACCGATGGCCTCGTTCATTTCAGGCCAGGTGAGGCGATTGTAGCGGTACTCGTTTTGCGCTTTGCCCATGGGGATCGCTCTTTAAAAATTGAAACTCATATTGTCTTGCATGTCGATAGTCGATATAACCGTCGATAAAGACCCACACGCGGCGGTAAAAAAATCGCCAAGCACCAGACCGAAAAAACAGGGCGTCAATTCCCGGTAGAGGCGAATGGGCTCTGTAGCGCAAGACGATGGTTTTGGCTAACCAGGCCATAAAGATAACCAGCCAATCGTAATAAACTATAGTATAGTTCGAGACGATGGGAAAGCCCAAGGGGTGCAAGGGCCACCAGACAAATCGCTGGCGTAAAAATAGCAATAGAGCCATTACCCCAGAGCCGCTGAGCGTAATCCATAGTTTGAGTAGGAACGAGGGTTCGGGTTGGTTAAGGGCCCGCGCTGATTTTTTAGGCTGTAAATAAACTCTTGCGGCCTATTTTGCTGCACAGCGGACATTGGGCGGGGTGGTGCCCGCGTGCGGGGCAGTATTCGCGACCAAAGTAGATGATCTGCAGGTGCAGGTCGTTCCAGCGATATTCGGGGAAGAGGCGTTTACAGTCTTTTTCAGTTTGCTCTACGTTTTTGCCATTGGATAGCCCCCAGCGGTGGATGAGCCGGTGGATGTGGGTGTCGACTGGGAAGGTCGGCACGCCGAAGTTCTGCGCCATTACGACCTGTGCTGTTTTGTGCCCCACGCCGGGTAGCCGCTCGAGCGCCTCCATATCGACGGGGACCTCGCCGCCATGCTCGTCGAGCAAGATCCGCGACAGACCCCAAATGGCTTGCGATTTGCGCGGGGCCAGACCGCAGGGCCGAATAATCTGTCTGATTTCCTCTACTGCTAATTTGACCATCTTTTGCGGCCTGTCGGCGCGTTTGAAAAGCGTCGGCGTCACGGTGTTTACGCGCGCGTCGGTGCATTGCGCCGACAGCAGCACAGCGATCAGGTGGGTGTAGGAATCGCGGCTGTCAAGGGGTATTGTCGGCTTGGGGTATAGCTCCTGTAGAGTGTCTAGCACGAGCTGGACTTTTTCGACTTTGTTCATAGGACGCCGTGTTTTTTGAGATAGTCGTCGATGAGCCTACGGGCGATACTGAGCGGCAGTGGCAGGTTGGGCAGTTCGTTGGGACGGTACCAGTCGGCTTCGGCCAGTTCGTTGTTGTCGACTTCGATTTCGCCGCTTTTGTGGCGGGCGGTGAAACCGAGCATTAGCGAGTTGGGGAAGGGCCAGGGCTGGCTGGCGAAATAACGGATATCCTCGACATCGATGCCGACCTCCTCGCGCACCTCGCGCACTACGCATTCTTCCAAGGTCTCACCCGGCTCGACAAAACCGGCCAATACGCTGTAGAGCCCGGTGGGAAAGCGGTGGTTGCGCGCCAGGAGGATTTGATCTCCGCGCTCGATGCGGACGATGATCGCCGGCGAAAGCCGGGGGAAGCACATCAAGCCGCAGGAGGGGCAGGTTTGCGCACGTTCGTTTTCTGCGTGTACGTTCTCGGTGCCGCAGCGACCGCAGTAGCGGTGGGTTTGGCCCCAGGCAACGATCTGCACCGCGCGCCCGCCGATGCCGAAGAGCGTGGGGCCGAGCTTTGGTGCGATATCGCGCAGGCCATGGAAGGCCAGGCCTGTGGGTGCTTCGGTTTCTTCGGTCAGTTCGAGGGCGTAACAGTGGCCGTGTTGGGGGCAGACGCCGAGATAGTGCTGGTCGGCGTCTGTGAGGCCGGCGAGCTCGCCTAGCGTGGGGATTTGCGCCTGCTCGTCTTGGAGGCGGGTTAATAGCTGATCCTTTTTGAAGGCGAAGGCGAGCGCGTCTTCTGGATGCGGGTCGGGTGGGGTGACGGCGGGGATGAATTCGTTGCTCATGGTGGTTGTGATCTACTTTCTGTTATGGTGCGGGTGATGATCCGGGAGCGGGGATATTGCCTCCGAGGGTGCGAGTGGCCGTCCTGGCGGAATGCGAAACCTCGCGGCAGTCATGCTCTCCGAGCAGGGGCGCCTAACAAACGAGCGGGAGCGGGGCGATATAATACAGACAGCGGGCTCTGACCGCCGCCCTCTAACGGCAATACCCCGCGAGCGGTAGATCTCATGCGATATGATTGAACCGGTCGGGGTCAAAAAGCGTCTGCAGTGTCTTGGCGATTCCTTCGCGTGTGACATGGCGGCCTGTATCGTGCAGGTCTTGGTATTTGTCTGTCATGACTTTTGCCAGTATCTGCCTGAAGCGCCGCCATTTGGGGATCAGGTTTTCCAACACGCGAGCATCGGAATTGAACGCGATAAAACGATCTCCGGTCATTTCCAGGCGCATCTTGAGATCTTGCTCGACGAGGCCGGGG
>DQLG01000532.1 GCA_015660315.1 Candidatus Latescibacterota bacterium | reverse complement strand
CAACTCTCCGCAAGGTATGCCCGTCTTGCACCGCGTCCCAGATCTGTGCAAAAGCGCGGCTGCCGTCGTCCTCGACGGGCACGCACTCGGAGCCGGGTTCGCAAACGGGCATGGCGTCGCGCGGATAGTCGTTGTGCAGGGATTGTTTGGAACTGCCGTAATAGGTGACTTCGCCACTGGCACGCGCGTAGCGGTAGACGTGGCGCGGCGGGTCTACCCAACTGTAGTCGACCTGGTATTTTTCGATGGCCTTCGGCTCGATTTCAAGACCGAGACCGGGTGTTTCCGGCACGCGATAGTAGCCGCCGTGTAGCTTGATCGGCTCGGCGAGCAGCTGGGTCTTCCAGATGTTCATGCAGGTTATTGCCGGCCATTTGGCCTGCGGGCAGACGGCGCCGAGATGCGCGGCCCAGGTGGTGGTGATGCCGGTGCCGACCAATTGCAGCCAGAAGGGTTTGTTGGCCTCGTTGGTGACTGCGGACTGCTTCATGATATTGTAGGCGCCGGCGCAGACGACGAAGCCGTCGGCGATGTCCTCCTGCAAGGTGGTCATGATCGGTGGCGAGCCGTAGTGCATGGCGACGGGGCGCGGGATCTGGTTGCGGATCTGGGCGTTGCCGGCGACGTCGCCCTGCGGGATAGGCGTCTCGATCATCGCGATGCGTTCAAACTCTTTTAATGTGTCCAAAAACTCGACGGCGCTGGCGGCGTTGCCGAGGGTGGCGTTGAAGTCGAGGTCGAGCTTGAAACCCGGTGGTACGGCTTTGAAGATGGCCTTGAAACAGGCGTGCAAATCGTACCAGGTCCGCGCCTTGAGCTTGGCGGTCATATAGCCCTGTTTGGCGGCGTCCGAGCACTGGCGGGCCCAGTCCTTGGCCGGCATGTCCATAGCCCACCACGATAACGGACACCACTCGCGAACCTTGGTGCCCAGGAGTTTGTAGGCCGGGGTGCCGAGGACCTTGCCAACGGCGTCGAAAAGGGCCTGCTGTACGCCGGCGCCTAGCGCGTCGTCCCACAGTAGTTCGCCGGGCGAACGGCCGACGATGCGGTCGGCGATATCGTCGGGGACCTTAGCCCAGGTGTAGTTGGGGATGGTCTCGCCCCAGCCGACGGTGCCGTCCGAAAGCGTAATTTTGCAGAGTTGGATGATGCGCCAATGCGGCAACCAGTATCTCATATGCTGGTTGGTGTGGGTGGTGAAGGGCACGTCCAGATGGATGAGTTCGACGGATTTGATCTTCATAGTAAAAGTCCTTTCGGCGGAAGTTGCACGAGCTATATACTACGCAGCAGGTGGGGTGTCAAGCCTCAGACGAGGGATTCGTCGAATAGATTTATCCCATGGGCTGTTAGCATTGGTTTTTATTATGGATATTAAAAAGTGCTGTATGGATCAGGCGCGCAATGAGGGCTGGAGTACCCTAAGCAAGCTGCCCGCCGTGAGATACCGGACCGAATGAAGGAGTTAGAATGATGGCACAGAACACCGAACAGAAGACCACCTACTATCTGGAAATGGCGGGCCGCGACGACCTGCGCCTACCCGAACGGACAGCTACAGCATTCGAAATCCGGCGCGTTGAGATCGCCTGTCCCGAGTTTAACTGGTTCCTGCACGATGCAGTTGGAGTTGAATTCAACTGGGGAGGCCGTGAAGATTGGGGGCGTCGGGAATGGGCCGAGTATGTAGATCGGCCGGAATTAGAGACGTGGGTTGCCTATGTGCAAGGCACACCGGCTGGTTATTACGAGCTGGAAAAACAAGGCGACGGCAGCGTGCGCATCGAATGCTTCGGTTTGCGCCGACCGTTTTTCGGCCAGGGTATTGGCGGTGGTCTATTGAGCAAAGGGATCGAGCGGTGTTGGGACATGGGCGCTAACCGGGTTTGGTTGACGACGTGCACGCACGACCATCCGCACGCTTTGCAGAACTATCTTGCTCGCGGGTTCAAGTTGCTCAAAGAAACGACTGCTGCGGCCAATCAACCGCGCAAATCGGCGTTCTTCACGCCGCTTAGGAAACCATGATATAAATGGAAATCCGCCTTTTTGCCGAACAAATACTCTTTGGTGATCGTTGGGAAGACAAGCTGCTTGAACTCGGCCGCTATGAAGATCGCGAACCGGGTGCCGGTATCGAGATGCCCGAGGCGCCCGGGCGGCCGTCGGGGCTAGGGCTTGACGAGTGGCGCGGGCGGGAGAAGCTCAATTTTCGCGAGGTGCGCAATTTTCATAGCGAGAAGGAGCGCGGGTTGGTATTGCATTTTTTTGCCAACCACGAGTTGTTGGCGCTGGAGTTGATGGCTTTGGCGCTGTTAAAGTTCCCACAGGCGCCGGAGAAGTTCCGCCGTGGGCTGGTGCAGACGCTCAAGGACGAGCAGGAGCATGTGCGGCTGTATCAGCAGCGGATGGCTGAAATTGGGGTGGAATTCGGACAGATCCCGGTCAGCGACTTTTTTTGGAAGGCGATTGGGCCGATGCACAGCCCGACGGACTTTGTCACCGGGTTGAGCATGACCCTGGAACAGGCCAATCTCGATTATGCGGTGCACTACGCCGAGATCTATAGGCAATTGGGCGATGGGGAAACGGCGGAGATTTTGCAGCAAGTTTACCGCGACGAGATCGGCCACGTAAAACACGGGCTTACGTGGTTCAACCGCTGGCGGGACGAGAGGCTGAGCGAATGGGAGGCCTACCGGCAGGCATTGCACTTTCCGCTGGGTGCGGCGAGGGCTAAGGGGCTTGGCTTTAACCGCGAAGGCCGGTTGAAAGCCGGGTTCTCCACCGCGTATATCGATGAGCTGGAGCTTTTTTCGCAATCGCGCGGACGGTGTCCGGCCGTGCATTTTTTTAATGCCAACTGCGAGGGGCAGGTGGCGTTGGGGCGGCCGGGTTTTACGCCGTCCAAGTTAGCGGGTGAGTTGGACGAGGATTTCCAGGCTTTGCCGATGCTCTGGTGCGCTCGCGACGACGCGGTATTAGTGCGAAAAAAGCCTTCGGCTTTTTTTTTACGGCACTTGCAAGGCTTGGCTTTCGCGATTCCGGAATTTGTCGAATACGACGCGAGGGGGGTGGCGGATGCGCCTTTGCTCGAACGCAAGGTCAATGCGCTAAAGCCTTGGGGTTGGAGTCCGGACAGTGATTATTTATTGGCGCCGCTTGTTGCGGGTTTGCCTGCGAACGCGGTGGGATCGTGTTGGAGTGATGGTATGCGCGCGCTTTATGCCAAGTCCTGGAGCGCCGCTCGGTTGCGTGAATTCCTCGGACAACGCGGGGAGGATTTTCTCTGTGGTCGGGATATCGTAGGCGTCGCCTGCACGTCGGCGGATGAAGTATTGTCCGTGGCGGAACATTTTGCGGCGGCGGGTTTTGCCGAGGTGGTAATCAAGGCGATTTATGGTTCATCTGGGCGCAACCAAATCCATTACAAGGGCGGTCAGTTGCGGGACGGGCAACGCGGTTGGTTGCAGAAGATTATAAAGCAGCAGGGCGAGGTCGTCGTCGAGCCGTGGTTGCAGAAGGTCGTTGATCTGTCCTTGCATTTTGATGTCGGGGCACAAGGCGCGGTACAAGTGCGCGGCTGGACGCGTTTTCTCACGGATGACCGGGGCCAATACCGCGGCGCGTTAATAGGTCAGGTCGCGGCCGGCCTAGATGTAGAGCTGATAAAGTTTTTCTACGGCGACGGGCGGGATCCGCGGCGGTTGTCGAAACTGGGTTCGGCATTGGCCGAGTTTCTCGCTGAACCGTTGGCTAAGGCTGGTTATCGCGGGCCGGCCGGTGTAGATACCCTGGTGTATTGCGATGGCGCCGATTTGAAGCTAAAACCCATTGTCGAGATCAATCCTCGTATGACGATGGGGCGGGTGGCGTTGGAAT
>DQLG01000053.1 GCA_015660315.1 Candidatus Latescibacterota bacterium | reverse complement strand
TTTCATCCTAATTCACCTCTGCAAAAGCTCTTTTGATCCATAACAGGATCGCTGCGTTGACCACGAAAATCGCCGCGTAAAGCAGTTGGACGGTCTCGTTAGGGATAAGTGAGAAACCAATACCCGAGCCGGTAACGATCGTCAGCGCAACCATACCCGCACACAGGGCCGACAATACCAAACCGGGCAGCCAAGCCCAGGACGCGCGTCGGTGGAAGCCGTAACCGATGGCCACTGACGCCAGTGCGGCGACCAATTTTGACTCCCCGGCGAATACCACCCCTTCGCTCGTTGCGACCACACCGCTGACAAAGAAGAACAGGCCATTGGCCAAAAAGGAATAGACCAGCCAGGAGACAAAGCCAGCGGCATAAGTCTGGTAACCGCGTTTAAGCACCATGACCAGGCCCGAAAGCGCCACAGCGAAGGGCAGTATAAACACCGAGACCCAGAGAATGACACTGCCTTGGTTGCCAATTAAATTGATCGGATTGTGGGCTGGCTGCCGATCGGCAATTTTGAGACGGTCCTCGCCCTCAGTCAACCAGTTGACGCTATTGACGGCCAGTTCGCCATTGGCCTGTTGTGAAAAGTATTCGTTGGAGGCAAATCCCGCATCGCCGAAAACTACCAATCGAGAGCGCCCATCCGCGACCATACTCGTATCCGCATCGGCGGCGACCGCGACCCCGAGGGAAACAGGACCGCGAAGATCGACTTGCGGATCGAACTCGACCTTGCCACCTTCGCCTTTGATCGGCCCCAAGTCCATTTCGCCCCAACTACTCTTGTGCGTATAGACGAGAGCTTCGATCTCTGGATTCTTTTCGCGATGTGCGGCCGGACGCACCGAACGAACGAGTGGATAGAAACTCATCGTGCCAGCCGAGAGCTGTTCAGTTATCGGATGGTCGCCATAGTTGATGACTACCGGCACCGAAACATCAGCACCAAAAAGTTGGCCCATTCCACTCAAATCAACGACGAAGTCCTGCCCCAATTCGATGGAATACTCATATAGCAACCCTTCGAGCCCCGTAGCCGTACCCGGATCGAGCAATAACAGAGCACTGCCGCCACGACCAAGGTAACGACGCAAGATCTCGGCCTCGGCGGGAGCAAATGGCTCCTTCGGCCCCAAGACGACTAACAAAGTGGCATCATCGGGCACATCAGCCGTTAAAGGGATTCCGCTCTCAACGGCGAAATTCAGCTCTTTGAGCCGCCCTTTGAGAATCGAATACCCCTGGCCGTCCACTTGGTCGAGTTCGGCCTCGCCGTGCCCGCCGGTAAAATAGGCTTTCTGATCTTTTGCTTTAAGTGCCTTGAGAATCGCATTGCTCAAGGCTTCCTCGCTTCGCTCGGTTATTCGCTCGCTATGAACTTTCCCATCGACGATTACTTCAACAATCGAGGTACCGCGTTCGCGGATATTATTCTGTTCGACTTGTAATTGATTCTTCTGGGGGTCGATCAATTCATGAGTGAAATTTTTGGAAATATAACCGTATTCCTCCAACAGATCTTGAAAGCGTATACCCTCCATCTCCCCCATAAACGTTTTGACCTTGACATATTGGCCATTGGCTTGCAATTGCTCAATCAGTCGATGCGTATCATTCGAAAGGGTAAACAGCTGATCAGCCGTCATATCATGGCGAATATTGTAGCGATCCCCCATGAAATTGACGAGACCGGCAATACCCAACGAGATCACGACACCCAACCCCGCCGCGCTCAAATCCGCCAAACTCCAGCGCCCCTTGCTCGAAACAACCATCAAGCCGACGAGTGCGATCAGCGCCGGATAGAGTACCACGCTGAGCCAAAATATCCATTCACTATCGCTCTCGGTCAGCGCAATCGGATTGTAACCGGGTTCGCGGGGTCGAATGGATATCAATCCCTCGTCTTCTGCCAACCAACTCAAGGCGTTAAGCGCAAGGTCGCCGTTGCCCTGATGATCGAAATACTGATTCGTGGTGAAATCCGAATCACCGAAAACCACCAAGCGGCCTCCGGCCGCGGCATCGTGCACCGCCATAGCCAAGTTCACCGGACCGGGCCGATCGATGCCCTCATCAAGTTTGACCGTGTGGTCACCCTGGCTTTCCAGAACGCTCAGGTCGCTCTCGGCCCAACCTGCCTCAGACGTCATGACCAGCGGCGTCCCCTCAAGCCCCGCCTTTTCCGAGAATTGCACCGAGCGACTCAACTGGAAGAAGGTCATCATACCACGATGCTTGGCGGTGACGGGGTGTTCGCCATAAGAGACCGCAACCGGCGTCGTGAAATCCAAACCGAAAAGCGAACCGATACCGCTGGTATCAATAACAAAATCATCGCCCAAGCTCACCCCCCATTCACTGAGTAGCCGCTCCAATCCACTCTCGTAAAGAGGATCCAACAATAGGAGCACCGCTCCACCTTCGGCGAGATAGGTGCGAATCGCCTCGACCTCCAAGGAGAAAAAAGGCGTACGAGGCCCAGCCACGACCAGCACCGCGCAATCTTCGGGCACCGCCTGTTCGCGGACCAAAAATAGCGAATCGCCTACCGAATAATCGATATCCCTGAGTCGCGCCTGCAACAACCCCAGCGCTTGCGGCTCGTTACCTGGTCGGCGCTCGCCGTGTCCAACCGTCAAATACACCTTGTCCTGGCGGTCTCGCGTCAATTTGAGCAGGGCATTGACTATCTCCCGCTCTTTCAACTCGGTTATTTTTTGCTGTTTGTCGCCGCTTTCCAATACCAAGGTATTATAGCGGCGAATCCCGTAGTCCTCTGTGCGCACGGGGTCGCGGTCGGGATCTACGAACTCATAACTGAAACGGTCGCCGATCGTTTCGAGTTCGGCCAACAATAACTCAAGTTCAGGCTGTTCGCCCCCCTCCATAAAAGCAAGCGCCCTGACCTCGCGATCCAACCCCTTGAGTGTTTCGACCGCCAGATCCGAAACACTGTGCAGCTGCCCTTCGGTCAGGTCAATACGATCCGCATACCGGTTGCCGAGAAAGTTGACCATCGCCACAATCCCGAAGACCATGATCCCGCCCCAAAAAGCGTTGAGCCAACGGCCATAAAGGCGAAACAGGCCCGGATTGAGGATGCCGGCTACCACCACCAATAACGCACCCAACCCGAGATTAATCAGCCCGACCGAACCGCTCTCCGGGTCAAGCAAATACGCTAGGCCGCCAGCGACAACCAGCGCCGCGCCAACGAGCCCCATCGATGTGGTATATCCCTTCATCCTAGCGCCTCCATCTCCGCGACTCAATGACCCGCGTGGTCAAGAATAGACAGAAGAAAGTGAAACTCAAATAGAAGATCACGTCCTTACTGTCGATCACTCCACGTTGGAAGTCTTCGAGGTGTTCAATAAAAGAGAGATAATGCAAAAGCTTGGCTGCGGTCGGACCGGCGAAACTGGCCGACCAGTCAATCAACCAGAATAGCAGCAACATACCAAAAGTCAGCAACACCGCGACAATCTGGTTTTCGGTCAGTGCCGAGGCGAGGATACCCACCGAAATAAAGGTCGCCCCCAGGAACAGATAGCCCATATAACCGGTAAAAATAGGCCCCCAGTCGGGCGATCCATAGGCTTCGAGGATGACAAAATAAACCAGTGTCAGCCCGACGATAATGCTATAAAGCGAAAAACAAGCGAAAAACTTGCCCAACATGACCTCGACAGTACGGATCGGCGAGGTCATCAGCAACTCAATGGTGCCGTTCTTTTTTTCTTCAGCGAAGAGCCGCATCGTCAACATCGGGATCACCAGCAGCCAAATGAAGTCCATGATCGCGAAAAATTGGGTGACGACCATTTCGTTGAGATTGAGCGCCGGCATCTGCCCGCCCATCTGTTGCGCCCGCTGGCCCAACTGCAGACACCAAAGGTTGAACTGCATCAGAATATTGCGGAATAGATAACCCGAGAGAAACAGAAACACCCCGGCAATCACATAGGCGACTGGCGATACGAAATAAGAACGCATCTCCTTGCAGTAAATGGCGGCAAAATTACGCATATTAGGCTGTAACCTCCTCACTGGTCAAGCTCAGGAAAATATCTTCTAAGGTCATATCCAAAGGCCGTAGCTCGCGCAGGCTAAACCCGTCCTCGACCACCTGGCGGGTCAGCGCGTCGCGCACGTCCTGTCCGGGCAGGCTGGTCACCAGGAATATCCCTTCTTCACTGCCCGGTTCCTGAGAGACATCGAGCACGCCGTCGATCTTAGCGATCATTTCGCGCACCACTGCAGCGGGACCATCAATGTGTGCACGCAGGACCTCGCCCTCCTTAAGCTGGGCCATCAAGCTCTCCGGTGTACCCTCGCCGGCGATGCGTCCATTATTGATAATCACCAATTGCCCACAGGTCATACTGACTTCAGGCAGGATATGGGTACTTAGAATGACTGTATGGTCTCCACCCAATTCCTTGATCACTTCGCGGATCTCGATAATTTGCTTGGGGTCGAGCCCTACCGTCGGCTCATCGAGAATCAGCACCTCCGGTTCGTGCACCAGCGCCTGCGCCAAGCCGACGCGCTGCCGATAGCCCTTTGAGAGATGGCCGATGACGGTATCCCGATGGTGAGCGATACCGGTTTTTTCCATCGTGTCGTCTAGTCGGCTGTTGAGCCTCGGCCCGGGCACGCCCTTGATCTTGGCGACAAAGCGCAGATAGGAACCAACTGTCATATCGTGGTAGACCGGCGGCTGTTCGGGCAGGTAACCAATGCGCTTGCGCACCTCCATCGATTCTTCGACGATATCGAAACCCGCAACCTTGGCCTCGCCGTGTGACGGGGGCAGGTAACAGGTGAGCATCCGCATCGTCGTGGTTTTGCCGGCGCCATTCGGCCCGAGAAATCCCAGGATTACGCCCTTTTCTGCTTTAAAGGATATATTCTCCACAGCGACCACATCGCCATAGTGTTTACTTAACTCGCTAACTTCAATCACCGTACTTCCTCCTTCAAGTCACGCGGCATTGCAACCGCGTCTCAGCGCCGCTTCATCCGCGCGCGGAAAAAGTGAATAAGTGGATCCACATAGGGCTTGGTGGCATCGATCGCGATTTCATCGACACCCGTCTTGCGAAACAAGACGCCGCGCCTGGCCGCCGCCACCTTCTGTTCGGCAGCATAGAACTTCCTCACGCCCCGATCACCGCTGTCTACGAGGACTTGCTCGCCGGTCTCGGCGTCCTGCAAGTTGATAAAACCGACGTCCGGCAACTGCCATTCGCGCGGATCGCTAAGCGATACGGCGATCAGATCATGGCGACGGCTCAGATGCCGCAATGCAGTTTCATATTCCTTGTCTTGAAAATCGGAAACGACGAATACCACACTGCGGCGGTGTAACACCCGACCCAAGTATTCCAAGGCCCCGGCAATCGAGGTCCTGCGCCCCTGGGGTTGAAAGTAGAGCAGTTCGCGGATGACCCGCAATACGTGCTTGCGCCCTTTCTTAGGGGGAACGAACACCTCGACCTCATCGGTAAAGATCAACAGCCCAACCCGATCGTTGTTTTGAATCGCGCTAAACGCCAACAACGCCGAGACCTCAACGCCGACCTCCCCCTTCATTTGCTGCTGCGAACCGAATGCGCCTGAGGCACTGGCATCGACCAGCAACATCACCGTCATTTCCCGCTCTTCGTCAAAGACCTTGATAAAGGGATCGCCAACCCTGGCCGTCACGTTCCAATCTATATGCCGGACGTCGTCGCCCGGCTGATATTCACGCGCCTCGGCAAATTCCATACCCCGTCCCTTAAATACGGAATGATATTCCCCGGCGAAGAGGTTGTTCACCATATTGCGGGTATGAATTTCGATCAGGCGAACTTTATCGAGAATCTCCTTGGGAATCACAGTAAGCTCCGAGCTTAGGGCACTTCGATATGGTCAAAAAGTTGTTGCACGATCTGCTCGGTGTCGATTTCCTCGGCTTCGGCTTCGTAGGAGGCGCGGATACGGTGCCTCAACACATCACCACCCACCGCCTTGACATCTTCTGGCGTGACATAGCCGCGGCGCTGGATGAAAGCGTGCGCGCGCGCCGCACGCGCCAGGAAGATCGTCGCCCGTGGCGAAGCCCCATACTCTATCAGCGGACCCATTTCATCAAGCCCATACCGGGCCGGGTCGCGGGTCGCCTGGACAAGGTCAACCACATAGTCTTTGATCTTGTCGTCGATATAGATCAACTCGACCACTTCGCGCAAACGCCGGATCTCTTCAATGCCCACAGTCCGCGCGAGTTCCGTCTCGCCCGCATCCGCCATGCGGTCAAGTATCAACCTTTCCTCGTCGCGCGTGGGATAGTCGACCTTTACCTTGAGCATAAAACGGTCGACCTGTGCTTCGGGCAGGGGATAAGTCCCCTCTTGCTCTATCGGGTTCTGTGTTGCCATCACCAGAAAAGGGTCTTCAAGGCGATAGGTCTCGTCGCCAATGGTCACCTGGCGCTCCTGCATGCATTCGAGCAACGCACTCTGCACTTTCGCCGGTGCCCGATTTATCTCGTCTGCGAGAATTAGATTGGCGAACACCGGTCCTTTCTTCGGGATAAAGACCCCTTGGTGCTGGTTGTAGATGGTGGTGCCCGTCAGGTCGGCCGGCAATAAATCGGGCGTAAATTGGATTCGCTTAAAACTGACGTCGATAATTTTGGCCAGGGTGGAAACCGTCAGGGTCTTAGCCAGACCGGGCACCCCTTCAAGCAAGATATGGCCGTTGCAAAAAAGCCCTATCAAGAGCCGTTCCACCATATAACGCTGGCCAACAATTACCCGGTCCATCTCCTGGAAGATGCGATCGACCACCAGATTTTCCTGTTGGACCCGCTCACTGATAGCGTGAATATCTATTGAACTTTGCGTCATCTAATATACCTATAAAAAACCACCTTGCTCGACGCTACTAGCGATCAAACGGTCCCCGAGGGCCTAGGCAATGGCGGAATATAAAACTGGCTTGTATAGGAAGGCCAGGATGCCTACAAAGCACAACCCGGGATTACTATGTGAGTATTTAAGCTAATACGCGGCAGTCTATTGATCTGGCGCGCGATCCTGAAACTCAACCCACTCCTCCGGATTGCGCCCGATATTCGGCAACAGATGCCGGGCGCTCACCGCGAGCTCCGAATTTGGGTAGAGGTCGATAACTCGCTGGTATGCCAAGCGGGCGCGTTCAACATCGCGGACGTATTCTTCGTAGATAAAGGCGATCATAAACTGAGCCTCATCTCCATGGCCACTATCCGGATAGTCGGCCAAGACGCGCTCGTAATAGGCGATCGCCTCTTGCATCTGCCCCTGCTGTTGGGCTAAAGCGGCTAGTTTATTCAGCGCCTCTGGGGCTTTTGGATCTTGGGGAAATTTCTCAAGAAAAGATTTAAACTGCCCAACCGCCTGATCTAACGATGCGGGATCGGCCG
>DQLG01000769.1 GCA_015660315.1 Candidatus Latescibacterota bacterium | reverse complement strand
GACGACGGCACCCTCGACGCCTTCGTCAAAGACCGCTACGCCTCCTACCGCCGCGGCATCGGCAAAAAAATCATCAGCGGCAAAACCAGTTTCGCCGAGTTGGAGCGCTACGTGCACCAAAACGGCGAGCCGGAAAAGACGAGCGGCCGCGAGGAAATGCTGGAAAATATCATCAATAGCTATATTTAAAACAGGCGAGTTCAGTGGCACGCCCCGGCCCCTGCGACCGGGGCGTGCCCCTTAGATGAAAACGCGTAAATCCACGTAAATTCTACAGCATGCCGATATACAAAAAGAGCGGTTTGCCCGACTTCTCTTTTGCAACTTGACAGTGCCCACCCCCCATCTTAGAATATTTTTTAGCGCGGCGGTTACCGAGGCGGAACCTAGGCGCACACTGCAACAATTTTACCTCGACGATTTTTTTACAGAATTGGATACGGCTCAGTACGACCAAGCTAATGATGCTGTTGCGCATCATACAGCAGATCCACCAAATTGGAGGAGCAGGGACAAGTTCGTCTAAACGCTACCCAACCATATATAACTCAAGGGCGGTCGGGGGGTACCTAACCGCCCTTGCGCTTTGCCCTAAGGAGCCCCGCCCATGCTAGTCACTCGCGTTGAAACCGTCCGCTCGCCCTGCCGCAGCTTCTGCTGGATCCTCGTGCATACCGACACCGGTCTGGTCGGTATCGGTGAAACCTATGGCCGCGCCGACGCGGCCGAGCCGGTGATCCACGAATTCGCCCGCAATCGCCTGCTCGGGCAAGACCCCCGTGATATCGAAAAAATCTGGTGGACCATGTATCACCGAGCCTCCTTCCACGGCCTGATGGGCGCCGAATTACGCGCGATGAGCGGCATCGACCTAGCCCTGTGGGATCTCTTCGCCAAATCTCTGGAGCAACCGCTATATCGGGTCTTGGGTGGCCGCACCCGCGACCAGGTGCCCGTTTATTTCAGCGGCATCTACGACGCGGTCGAAACGACCAAACAAGCCTTTCAGGACCGCTCGAAGGAATGCGTCGACAAGGGCTGGAAAGCCTGCAAGACCGCCCGCTTCTTCGGAGATTTCTACCCCGACAGGGGCCAAACCGAGTTCGGTCGGGCCACCGGCTATATCAGCGCGACGGATGTCGACGAAGGCCGCCGGCGTTTCGAATGGGTGCGCGAAGCCGTCGGCGACCAGCTCGAAGTGGGCCTGGACCTGCACGCCGCCTTCGACGTGCCCTCGGCCATTCGCATCGGCGAGGCCGTGCGCGACCTCAACCCCTACTTTATTGAAGAGCCCATCCAACCGCACAACTTCGCCGCACTCAAAGAGGTGCGCGAGGGCGCCGGCGTGCCCATCGCCGCCGGTGAACGCATCTTCTCGCGCTGGGGTTTCAAAGAAATCCTCGAACTCAACGCCGCCGATATCCTCAACCCCGACCTGGCCTGGACCGGCGGCCTGTCCGAGGTCAAAAAAATAGCCGCCTACGCCGAAACACACTACCTGCCCGTCGCCCCGCACAACTACGGCCCGCTCACCTGCATGGCACTGACGCATCTGATGGCCGTGTTGCCAAACACTCGCCACCTCGAATTCACCGACGACCATTACCCGAAGTGGAACCACTATATCGACGAGCCCATCGCCGCCGTCGAGGGCATGCTCGATGTGCCGGAACGCCCGGGTTTGGGCCGCGAGCTGAGTTCGGCGATGCTGGCATTAGAACGCTTGGAAGTCGAAGCGGAGTAGCGAACACCCATTGGCGCCTACATTGGCCCTTCGCACCCCATAGGCCAATGTAGACGCTTGAAAAATATTGACAGGGTCGCATCCCTTTTTGGTTCTACGCCAAGCGCCTCGTCGCGGCCCATGTCGATCCGCTACAACCAGATGGCCCTTTTTCAACTCAGCGAGAATCTCGACCCCGACGGCATCCGCTAGATGCTGGACCACGGCGTCAACCCCGATTTCCGCAACGCGACAGAGAACAATGGCTCATGGACCCCGCTCGACAACGCCATCCACACCTACCCGCGCAGCCGAAAAAACGCCAGGAAACGATCCGTACCCTGATCACAGCCAGTGCCTATCTCGGCGACCCGCTGGTGAGCAAGGACGTTTTTGACGCGATCGAAATGGCCAATAATTACGATCTGGGCGTAAGCTTGTACACCAATGGCGCCCTGCTCGACGAAGAGAGAGGCAACAAGCTACTGGACGTCCTGAAAAACGGGCGCATCGTACTCAGCATGCAGGATATTATTCCGGACACCTTTCACGAAAGGTTGAACGGCTACAGAATTTCATGCTACTGGCCAAGATGAGAGAGGATGCCGTGCCGATCCAGGTGCACTGCATATTCGACATGATGGGCATGGGCTGGAATGTCATGCGGATCCTGCGCGAAGAGAAAAAATCCAGCCCAAGCAATGTCAGGTGTGTCAGGGCACATTAGTCGATAAAAAGAGTAAAAAGCCCCTGCGCACCCACATCAGACCGTCGGATTTTTATATTTTCAGCGAGCACACCGGCTGCTACGGCCTGGCGAGCTCGCTGCGCAAAATCGCCGCCAGATTTCAGTAAAAGCACAGGCCCACATTAAATCGCAAAAGAAAAACCGCTAGAATACTCTAGCGGTTTTTTTTACCCTCTTTTCACAAACCCGCATATTTCGGGACGAGTTTGTGAAAAAAACCTAGTGCGGCCGGCAGCGAACGGCTAATATCAGGGCGACCAAACAGGTTCAACATCTTCGGCATCGTTACCGGTGAGTTGAACGACATGGCTGCCATCCGCATTCATCACATAAATATCAAAGCCGTTGACCTGTCGAGAAGACAGCAAAAACAATGTGGGTTCCATCCGCAGACCAAGCCAGTCCACCGCGGTAAGCAGCCGACGCTTCTTTGATTCCACATTTTTGTACGCAAGCAGCCGAGGCAAAGCAGCCGAGGCCTCTAAACGAGGAGCGACGGGCCGGAGCCTAAAAAACCGCAGCGCCATCCCGCAACGCCGCAGACCACCACAGGCCTAATCGTCGCGCGGCACCGCCATCATCCGTTCCAGCGCCTTGCGCGCCCCCGCAATCACCTCATCGTCCAACTTAATCTCATAGCGCTCATCGCACAGCGAAAAATAAACGTCCTGCAGCGCCGTAATCTTCATATAGGGACAGTGCAACCGACAACCAATGCACCCGTCGGCTGCCACAAACTCCTGATGCGGGAAACGCAACCGCAACTGGTGCAGCATGCCGTTTTCGG
>DQLG01000078.1 GCA_015660315.1 Candidatus Latescibacterota bacterium | reverse complement strand
GGTCTCCGCATCCGGCGTCACCACCCGCGAACGACTCGTGGGGTCGCTGCCGGGTTCATTAAAGGCGATATGGCCATTTGTACCCAAACCCAATAACCACAAGTCCACGCCGCCCACCGCACGAATTTTAGCCTCAAAAGCAAGACACTCCTGCCCAAGATCAGCCGCCTTGCCATCAAAGACAAAAGTATTCCAGGGGCGAATGTCAACATGGTCGAACAAATGTTTTTGCATAAAGAAGCGGTAGCTCTGGTCGTGGTCGCCATCAAGGCCGAGATACTCGTCGAGATTAAACGCGCGCGCCTTGGCAAAGCCGAGCTCTTCATCCCGATGCAACCGTACCATCTCAGCATAGACCGGCTCGGGCGTCGAGCCCGTCGCCAGACCGAGTACCGCGTCTGGACGGCGGCGCAAAAGTTCGGCAAATAGACCGGCCGCGGCCGCGGCCACAGCCGCCTCGTCGTCGAGGACGCACACTTTAATCCGACTGGGCATTCTAACCTTGTTTATAATAGGTGTATAGAGGCTTGAATGTAGATAACGAAGGGGGGGATGTAAAGAACGGGGACGTGCGAGACAGAGCATGGATTTTTGAGGTGTCGGAGAAATTATTGTTGAATTCTACCAAGGAACTGCCACAACTAAAACGGGTACATACCCAACCGCGACCAGCGTCCTACCCCATTGATTGCTCTACGCGATATATTCTACGCTCAGCCCCTCTGTGTTATTTGCCTAGCTTGCCGTCGATTTACCGGCGAATCTCGGCGATCTCCTGCTCGCTGACCTCTCCAGAATCCAACAACTGAGAAACCAGATCCTTGGCCGAGCCGGCAAAAAAATCCTATTCGTTAAAATTTCGCCGCCATCGACCGCTAAATCTGTAGAGGAAACCTAGCTTTCCTCTACGCAATATATGCTATTGGAGATACAAAGAATATTCTATCAATCTATCCAGGGGTTCTCCAATCTGCCCTCTTATATTAGAATCTATACGTCAACTGCACTTGCAACCCATTCACAGGCATTGGAAAATTGAATAAGGATACCCTCAAGGTCTGGGCGCAAGTCATCGGCTTGATCGTTGTGCTCTACGTCTTCCTAGTCAGCATCGGCCTGCTGGGCGGAGCCTTCAAGCTCTTTGGCAAAGACCTGGCCCAACAACTCATCGAAATGACGTCCAACCCGCTCGTCGGGCTCTTCGCCGGTATTTTAGCCACCACCCTAGCCCAAAGCTCTTCGACGACCACTTCGATCGCCGTCGGCATGGTCGCCGGTGGCGCGCTGACGATCGAAGGGGCCATTCCCGTGATCATGGGTGCCAATATCGGCACCAGTGTCACCAATACCCTGGTCTCGATGGGCCATATCACCCGCAAAGAAGAATTCAAACGGGCACTGGCCGGCGCCACGGTGCACGACTTTTTCAACCTGCTCGCCGTGCTGATATTGTTGCCTCTGGAAATCGCTTGCGGCTATTTGCAATTTATCGCCGAGCGTATGGCCGATTTCTTTCAGGGCGTCGGCGGCATGAAATTCTCCAATCCGCTCAAGGCCATCACCAAACCGGCGATCTCGGCCCTTATCGACCTGCTCGACAAAAATCCGGTCGCCTGTCTGATCGTCGCCCTGATCATCATGTATATCTCGCTGAAGTTCCTGGTCGACCTGGCCCGCGGCGTAGTCGTGCAGCGCTCGGGCACCTATCTCAACCGCTATCTATTTGGCGCGCCCTTCGTCGCGATGCTCTTTGGCGCGGTCATGACCGTGATGGTACAATCCTCCTCCATCACCACCTCGATGATCGTGCCGCTGATTGGCGCCGGCATTATCACTTTGGAGCAGGTCTTCCCGTTTACCTTGGGCGCCAATGTCGGCACCACCGTCACCGCGATGCTCGCCGCGCTGGCCACCGGTAATATCGCCGCGGTGACCGTGGCCTTCGCGCATCTATTCTTCAACCTGACGGGCATCGCCCTGGTCTACCCGCTGCCCCCCGTCCGCAAGATACCACTAAAGATGGCGCGCGCGCTCGCCGAGTTGACCAGCCAGTCCAGGCTTTACGCCGTCGCCTACGTCGTCCTGGTCTTTTATGTCCTCCCCCTGCTCTTGATCTTTATCTGGAGATAGATCCCATGTTCAAGCAAATCGTCGAAGCCAACAAACGCACCTCTCTCATAGTCGACGCCTTTGAGGAGGTCACGCACATGGTCGAACGCACCGAGCGCATGTTCGACGCCGCCTGCACCGCATTTATGAGCGACCAAGAACGAGATGTCGATATCAGCGTGGAGGACCGCGCCATCAACGAAGGCGAGCGCATGATCCGCCGCCTGGTCACCCAGCACCTGACCGTCAACCCCACACAGGACCTGCCCGCCAGCCTCGCACTCTTCAGCATCGTGCACGATGTCGAGCGCATCGGCGATTACGCTAAGAGCCTGTCGGAGCTTTGCCAATGGCAAGGCGATCGCGAAGGCAGCTACGCAGGGCGCCAACTGCATGAAAAAATCGCCCCGCTCTTCGGCAAACTGCTGCAAGCCCTGCGCGACGAAGACGTCGACGCAGCGCGCCAGGTAATGCGCACGCACGAGGAAGTCAAAATAGCCAGCGACACGTTTGTTACCGGCACCTTCCAGGACGAGGCCAGCAACCGCCACACGGTGGTACAAGTCATGGCCGTGCGCTTTTTGCGCCGGATCTCGGCCCACCTCTCCAATGTCGCCTCCAGCGTCGTCAACCCGCTCGACCGCATCGGCGGCAAAGAACAGGAATAGGGTTATCGCATAAAAATACCGGCAAGCGCACAAACTTTGCGCCCACCGGTATTTTTTGTGGCAGCGGTTAAATACATCTAGCCCACCGGCTGACGACACCGTCAGCGACTTAGACCATCGCGCAATAGCTACTTTTTAAGACGACTTCCCGCCATAGGCCGCCAACCGCAACGCCCTGAGCTGTCCCACCGCATAAGCCCAGCCCATCTGCGTCTCTTCGGTATCGCCGACAATTCCCGGCGTGTGGTCCGGATCTATGCCGCCCTCGTATCCCACCTCAGCGAAGGCGCGCATGCAGCCGACTATATCGCACTCGCCCTCGTCGAGGAAGGTCTCGGTGTATTTGTAGTAGGGCTGCTCAACGCGCACATTGCGAAAGTGCACGATGCCGATGCGGTCCCGCTCGCCGAAATAGCGGATCGCCTCAACCGCGTCTTCACCATATTCGGTCGTCACCCCGGTATCGAAGAACAGGTTATTCGCCGGACTATCGACAACTTCGATCAACCGCTTCATCCCCTCCAGGTTCCACAGCGGCTGCGCCACACCCCTGTACTCGGGCACCGGCGGATCGTTGGGATGCATCGCCAGGCGCACACCAGCCGCTTCCGCCGCCGGCACGATACACTGCAGGCAATATTCCAACCGCTCCCACATCGCTTCCATCTCGTGCCGCCCAACATCATCTAAAGTCGGCAAGTCGCGAATACGCGCATGGTCGAAGTCGCGTAAATGCGCCCCACCACGCCCCGCGCCCTCCTGCGCCGCATAGCCTTCTGAGGCGCGCAACGCGG
>DQLG01000637.1 GCA_015660315.1 Candidatus Latescibacterota bacterium | reverse complement strand
AGACCGCTGATACCGCCGATACCGCTGAGACCACCGATACCCCACCGACTGCCGGCTCTCCACCCAATAACACGGAAGAAAACAGTGCCCCCCCGCCAACCTCCGATGGTGCAATCGCCTTGCCATCGAATGATGAAACGGCTCCTCATTCGATTGCCAAGTCGGCAACCCCGCAAGAAATGGTCTTCTTCGACGACTCCGGCCAACTGATCCACGGTCTATTCAACGACGACATGAAGGTCGGATTCGACGACTATTTCCTTTTCGCCGACCACTATGGTTCGACCTCCAAACAACCCGGCTACGACGCCCGCTTCGACCTCGACGGCGACGGCCAAGTCGGCCTAAGCGATTTCTTCCTCTTCGCCGACTCCTTCGGCAGAGAAGCCGTAGTGCCGTAATAGCCGCAAGGGATGGGAAGAGCCATGGCGCAAAACCAGTATCGCGTAACCGGCGGAACGATTACATCGCAAAAGACGAGCCGGGAATTCTCCCCCAAGTTAAGCGCAGGACCGAGGGTCGGCGGCGTGGTAAAGCCTCCCCAAGGCCATTGATTGCACTATATCGCCCCACTCCCCTTGCCCCTTAAGGTGGCTCTGCCACGCCGCCGAAGCGACCTCCCGCAAGCTGATAGGATCACCTTAGCTTTGCCCGAAGGCAGCCCCCCGGCCCGAAGCGTCCTCCCCCTTTTGGCGATCCCCTTCAACCCTTATCTTATCGCCATCGCAAAATCGCTCATAAACCGTTCATAAATCGACGATAAAAACTGACGATAAAACATGCCAGCCAAAAAAAAACTCACCCCGGCGATGGAACAGTATATGCACTTCAAGCGCCGCCATCAGGATGCGATTTTATTTTTTCGCATGGGTGATTTCTACGAGATGTTTTTCGACGACGCCAAAGAAGTCTCCAAGCTATTAGGGTTGACCCTGACCGCGCGCAACCACGGCAAGACCACCGGTTCGGTGCCCCTGGCCGGTCTCCCCCACCACGCGATGGAAGGTTATCTGGCCAAACTGATCCAACTCGGCCGCAAAGTCGCCATCTGCGAGCAAGTCGAAGACCCCAAACAGGCCAAGGGCGTCGTCAAACGCGACGTAGTGCAGGTTGTTTCGCCGGGCACCGCGCTTTCCGACTCGATGCTCGACCAACAGCGCAATAACTTCCTCGTCGGCCTCTGCCTGCATCCCGACCGTGTTGGCATCGCCAGTATCGACCTGTCGACCGGCGATTTCACCCTCGACGAAGTCGATATAGCCAGCCTCGCCGACGAGTTACAGAGCCTGGCACCAGCCGAACTGCTTATCGCCGAAGGAGCCGACGAAAAATGGGTCGAGCAATTACAGGCCACCCTCCCGCGCGTCGCCCTCAGCCGCATCGACGACTGGCACTTCTCCGCCGACACAGCCTACGAAGTGCTCACCAACCAGTTACAGGTCCAATCACTCAAGGGTTTCGGCTGCGATGGAATGAACGCTGCCGTCCGCGCAGGCGGGGCGACGGTCGCCTATTTGCGCGATAACCAGCGCGGCGCCATCGAACATATCAACCGCCTCCAACGCAAACACCGCGAAGACTTCGCGCTGATCGACGCCACCGCCCAGCGCAATCTCGAACTATTGGCCAACCAACAAGACGGGGACCGCGGCAATACCTTGCTCGAAGTACTCGACCGTACCTGCACGCCGATGGGCGCCAGACTCTTGCGTCAGTGGATCATCCAGCCGCTCAAGAACCCGGAGCAGATCGACGCGCGCTTAGAAGCGGTCGACGCGCTGCTTGGGCAACGCGAAAATCGCCGCACCCTGCGCCAACTACTCGGACAAGTCGGCGATCTCGAACGGCTTATGGCGAGGATCTGCTGTCTGCGGGCCAATGGCCGCGACATGGTCGGCCTCGCCAATTCGTTATCCGTCGCACCCGATATCTCCTCAGCGGTTACCGCAGTGCCCAGCTCGCTCTTACAGGAACTGCGCGGCGAAGGCCTGCCCGACGTATCGGCATTGGTCAACGAAATCCTCGGCGCGCTAGTCGACGAGCCGCCCGCCACCCTGACCGAAGGCAGTCTGATACGCGACGGCTATCACGAGCAGGTCGACGAACTGCGGCAAATCGCCAGCGGTGGTAAGGACTATATCGCTCGTTTGCAAACCACCGAACGTGAACGCACCGGTATCGCCTCGCTCAAGATCGGCTACAACCAGGTCTTCGGTTATTATATCGAGATCAGTAAGGCCAACCTCGACAAGGCTCCCGAGGAATACCACCGCAAGCAAACCCTGGCCAACGCCGAGCGCTATATCACACCCGAGTTGAAGGAATACGAAGAAAAAGTCATCGGCGCGGAAGACCGTCTCAAAGACCTCGAAAACGAGCTTTTCCTCAAATTGCGCGACCGCGCCGCCGTCTGGACGCCGCAAGTCCAACAGATCGCCCGCACCTTGGCGCGCATGGACACACTTTGTTCTTTCGCCGAGACCGCTGAGGGCGAATCCTATGTCCGCCCAGAAATAGACGATTCTGGCGAGATCGAGATTCGCGATGGGCGCCACCCCGTAGTTGAACGCCAACTGCGCGACGGGCGCTTCGTGCCCAATGATATGCAGCTCGACTCCGCCGGGGCACAGATCATGCTGATTACCGGCCCCAACATGGCCGGCAAGAGCACCATCATCCGCCAGGTCGGGCTTATCGTGCTGATGGGGCAGATCGGCAGCTTTGTACCCGCGCGCAGTGCCAAAATCGGCGTCGTCGACCGCATTTTCACCCGCGTCGGCGCCTCCGACAACCTGGCCCGCGGCGAGAGCACCTTTATGGTCGAGATGAACGAGGCGGCCAATATCCTCAACAATACGACCGCCAAGAGCCTGATACTGATGGACGAACTCGGCCGCGGCACCAGTACCTTCGACGGCTTGAGTATCGCTTGGGCGATCGTCGAATTTTTACACCAGCGCACCGATGCGCACCCCCGCACCCTCTTTGCCACGCATTACCACGAGATGACCGAACTCGAAAACCACCTCGCACGTGTCGTCAACTTCAACGTGCAAGTGCGCGAGGAAGGCGATCGGGTGATCTTCCTACACCGCCTAGCCCCCGGCCCCGCCGACCAGAGCTACGGCATCAACGTCGCGCAGATGGCCGGCATGCCGCAACAAGTCGTCAGCCGAGCCAAAGAGATCCTCGCCCGCCTCGAAAAAGAACAGATCGACACCGACGACATCCACGACACTCGTGCGCCGCAGCCCGCACGCCACGAGTACACCGCAATATCCGAGCCGCAAAATGCAAGCGCCCCCGCAGAAATCAAATCGACGCCGGCAAACGCGTCCGCGGAAGCCCCAACGCAGCTCAACCTCTTCCCCGACACCCCGGACGCCCCACTAACAAAAGAATTGCTCGCCATGGACCTGAGCCAGATCACCCCGCTCCAGGCCTTGCTAAAGTTGAATGAATGGAAAGAATCGGTACGGGAAGAAAGCCACAGGCCATGAGCCCACGCCCGCCCCTTCGAACCTTATGCGGAAGTTCGCCAGCGCCTCGATGCGGCGATCGAGCTGACCCGTTGAAAAACATCACCGTGCAGCCGGTGACCCTCAGCGCACAAGACGAGCAAGGCGGCAATACGGGTAGCGGATCCTTTCTCGCGACGCATGAAGCTGAAAACAACGAGTTAGTCGGACAGATGCAGGCCGTCAACGGCCACGCCTATATCCAATCGCTGGGTTTGCAGCGCATCGACGCGATAAAGATCGACGTCGAGGGTTTTAAAAAGAACGTGTTGCTGGGCTTGCAACAGACCTTTGCCAAATATCGCCCTTGTGTGCTGATCGAATTCTCCCCCTCGACGCAGGAGACCTTCGCCGACTTAGATGAATTCCGTTCGCCGTTGCCCGCCGACTATGAGGTCGTCACCGTCAACCCGCACAACAAGGTCCTCGGCATCTTCAGCTCTTCGTCCTACCAACTATCGACTTCAACCGCCCCGTCTCCGGCCTCAACATCCTCTTGCGCCCCGAGACGGGCAATTAGCCGCGAGACACAAATATCATGCCCCCAGCCAACAACCGCTTCACGCGCTTGCAGAAGATCGCCATCTTCCTCATCGTCATGGGCCCCAACAAGGCGCGTGAGATCCTCGGCGATCTCAGCTTGGACACCATTGAGTCGATCAACGAGGCAATACAAAACCTCAAGCAAATAACGCCCCAGGAAAAGGCGGCGACGATGATTGAATTCGGGGATTTTTTTTATAAGGGAAAACCGCTCTCGGCCAAACTCAAAGAACCGACGGCGATGAAGAAGGCAACGCCAAAAACAACGGCTGAAAAACAAGCGCAGGAAAAAGTGGGGGAACCTGAATCAAAAAAGGCGGCAAAAAAAACGCCACCGGTAGTGCCCCTAGCCGAATTAGACGAAAAAACCATCGCCGAGACACTGGCCAAACTCAAGGACAAGGTCGACCCCGGGAAAATCGATTGGGGCAAAGCCGGTTATGATTTTGGTGAGGGGTTCAGCGGATCAAGCAATCGGCCACGGTAGTTACTCTCTTACCCCTTATCACCCGCCAATAAACCAAGATTCTGCATCCGTTCCACTAAGGCCCGGGTAATAAAACCAAGAAAACCCAAAGCCAGCGCCAGCTGGCCCAATAACATAGCAGTAGTCACGATATTCATCTCCTCGTAAAGGTCTACTGCAGTTACAGCAAAGCACGCGCCAGATTGCACAATATTCCACAAGTCATTTACTTACATATAGTAATATATTTCATACTATCTCGACCGATAGCCACGAAACGGAAGAGATCTCCATTTGCCCTGCGAGTATTTTTCCCATGCCCGAGACACCAACACAAGACGATCTAATCTGGGGACGCCACCCCGTCCTTGAAGCGCTGCGCGGCAAACGCCCGCTGCGCCGACTGCTCGTAGCGAAAGAGGCGCATGGCCCGATTATCGACGAGATATTCAACCTGGCTCGACAGGTGCGCATCCCTTATGACCTCTACGACAAGACCCACCTCGATCGCATCGCTGGTACCCGTCACCAAGGTGTCGTCGCCTATGCGGCAGCGGCAAGCTATGCCGACTTCGAGCAGATCCTCACCGACTTGTCACCGCAAGCCTTCTTGGTTTTTCTCGACCAAATACAGGACCCTCACAACCTAGGCGCCATCATCCGCAGCGCGCACGCCCTCGGTGCGCACGCCGTTATCGTGCCGGAACGCGAAGCCGCCGGACTCTCTCCTACCGTACTCAAGACTTCAGCCGGCGCCGCCGCCCACCTGCCCGTCTGTCGGGTCGCCAACCTGCAGAAGGCGTTGCAAAAAATCGCCGAATGCGGCCTCTTTATCGCCGGGCTCGACGCCGAAGGGGAACAGTCCTTCACTGCCGTCGACTTCGATCAGCCTTGCGCCCTGGTCATCGGCAGTGAAGGCAAGGGACTCAGGCGCATGGTGCAAAAACGCTGTGATACCTTAATCCGCATCCCCATGGCCCAGGACTCCGTCGGCTCGTTCAATGCCTCAGTAGCCGCCGGTATCGTCCTCTACGAAGTGTTCTGCCAACGCCAATCATGATCCACCCCCTGGCGCTCTGTCTCGTCCTCACCAGCCCGCTCTACGCCCAGCAGGCATCGACCGGCGAGCAAGCCAAACCAGCCCCACTGCAACAAGCATCGACCGGAGAATCCGTAGGGCTTAAACTGGTTCGCCCGCAAGAAGAGCCAGCCGTCGAGGCCACAGAAATAGAACAAGCCCTACAAGATTCGACCGTAGGGATTGCGGATCTACAACAAGCCCGCGCCCTGCTCGCCACCGCGCGCGGCACAGACAAAGGCAAGGGCTTCGAATACCAGGCCACCTATATGCGCTATTACGAGGTCGGCGATTCAATCCTATTGCAAGGGCAAGCCGTGGTGCTGCACAAAGAAGCAAAGCTCGAAGCGGCCGAGATGGTCTTCCGCCGCAAACTCGACCAGGTCGAAGCGCGGGCAGCACTCGATTCGAGCGGGCGAATCGTCGGGCACCCGGTATTGCGCAAGGGCGACGAGACTCTGCGCGGCGAGCGCATCCTCTACGACCTCGAAAGCGAGCAAGGCACCATTCTATCGGGCCGCATTCACCGCGACAAGGGTTTCTTCGCCGGCAATATCATACAAACCCGCACCGCCGAAGAATTCCATGTGCACCGGGGTTCGTATACCACCTGCGACAAAGACCACCCGCACTTCGATTTCTACAGCCCGCGCATCAAGGTCCTCGCCGGCAATCTAGCCGTCGCGCGGCCGGTCTATTTCCGCATCGCCAGACGACGACTATTCTGGATCCCCTTCTATGTATTCTCTCTGCGCGAAGACCGCCAATCCGGTATCCTAACACCGAGCTTCGGCAACCGCCCGTTGAACTTCGGCGCCAGTCAGAGCGAATGGGAATTGCGCAATCTAGGGTACTATTTAGCCCCCAACGACTACTGGGACCTTTCGCTGGCGACTGATCTCAGACAGCGCTCGGGCTGGTTGGGCCGCGCCCGTTTCAACTACGCCTTGCGCTACCGTTTCAAGGGCCGAATCAACGCGCAACTTGAAAACCGCCAGCAGGGCCGCAGTGCATCCCGCAACTGGCGCGTCGAATTTAACCACAGCCAGGAACTCGGCCGCGACGCGAGCCTGCGGGCGGCGGGCACCTTTCAGAGCAACAAGAGTTTTTCGCAGGACAATAGTTCGAGCCTGCAAGACCGCCTCAACCGCACACTGCGCTCAAACTTGAGTTATTCCAAACGCTGGCGCGGTTCGGGCAATAGCCTGAGCCTCAAGGCCAGCCAGACCAAAAACCTCGACACCGAGACCTTCGACACCATCCTGCCTGAAATCAGCCTGCGCAAAAGTCGCAAACCCCTTTGGGGCCGCGAACAGAAAAAGGGCCAACCCCAGCAGCAACCCTGGTATAGCCGCATCTTCTACGACGGCAACGCCCGACTGCGCAACTCCACCCGCGGCACGAGCACCGACACCACCGACCGCACCAACGCCGATATCGGCTTGCGCCTCAGCGCGCAATACCGCCCTTTCACCTGGTTCAATATCAACCCCTCGCTGTCGGAAGACTGGCGCGACCAAGACCTGCGCGACGGCGATACCCGCAGCCTGCACAGCGACCGCTTCGCGACCCGCCTCGCCCTGACGCAAACCGCCTACGGCCTCTTTAACCCGCAAATCGGCCCGCTCCAGGCCATCCGCCACGTGTTCAAACCAAACCTGTCGCTCAACTACCAGGCGACGCGCGCCGACACCGGCGGCGTTCTCGGCTTCGGCGGCGACGCCAGCCCGCTCAAACAGCAACGCAAATTGGATATCCGCTTGGACAACACCTTCTGGGCCAAGATCCAACGCGGCGAGGACGAACTCAAGGTCCGCCTGGCTCAACTCAACTTCGGGACCTCTTATGACTTCGAAAAGAAAGAACGCCCGTTGGCAGATCTGCGCAGCAGCATGAGCATCGAGGCCGGGCGCTATCTCGATTCGCGGTTGACCCTACAGAACGAATTCTACGACACCCAGAACCAACTCCAGCTCTTTTCGCCCCGTCTGCGGCAATTCGAAATACGCACTTCGGCGAATTGGTCCAGGCGTGCAACCGGCCGACAAAACAATGCCGAGCCGTCAAACCAGCAAGACCGCCGCAGCGACGACTTCGGCTCCAGCCAGCAGCGTCAACCGAGTAATTATGGCCAGCAGCAATTCGGTTTCGAAAGCGGCCTACTCAACGATATCGACAATCGCCGCCGCGGCAGCCGTTTCCAATTCAGCCACTATTATTCACAAACTCGGACCACCGCAACCAAGACCGTGCGTTCCTGGTTGCGGGCTTCAGCGGGTTTTAGCCTGACGCCAAGTTGGCACTGTAACTACTCGATCAACTATAATTTGCGCGCACCAGGCACAGCGCTCTTCGCCACCGACCGCATCACCTCTGAACTGCTCTCACTGCAAAAGGAATTCCACGATTGGACCGCGACGCTCAACCTCGAACCGAGCACCTTCCACAAAAACAGGGCGTTCTTCTTCAAGGCGCAATTCAAGGATATTCCGCAAATAAAATTTGAACGAGGGGAACGGCGTTTTTAGGGCGTAAATCAGCGCAATAGAGTACCAAGCCATTATAAAGGGCTTTCGTAATACATTCAGATAAAGATCAACATAGTTTGCCCTCTTTCGTCAGACCAGGTTGATCTTTTCTCGGTTCCTGCTCTAACGCACCGTGAAACAGGTCCCTTCCCCCACCGTGCTAACGCGCTCCATCTCCAGCATTTTGGTGCGCTCTTTGACTTGATTTGCCAATTCGTCGTGCGAGCGCCTAAGCGCCTCATCGGCGCGTCAACGCTGGACATCGCAGCACGCGCTTGAAAGGGCACCGATAGCCACCCATGCCAAGACCTCTAACCCGACGGGCAACGCGATCCACAGATTGAGATACCAAGGCGGTTCGACCACCAGCAGCCGGCGCACAGGCTCCGAGTAGTTGAGATCCCCGTCAATCGCCTGAACGACAAAGGTATAGACCCTGCCGTGCGGCGGCGTCCACTCGAAAGAAGCCCGATCGTTAGGCGGGCGCCACCCGGTATCAATCTCCTCGATTCGATAACTTGTGCCGATAATCGTAGAGGTTCATCGAAGTAACCAAGTGCAAATCGCGCGTTTCGTCGTAGACCAAAAATTGTAAGGCCGGCGTATTTTCTCAGTGGTGATCCCCAGCGACCCCAGGTAGAGCCGAAAGTGAATATTTGCGCAGAATATTTCAGTTCCGTCCACTTTACCCATAACTCCACAGTCGCTTCTTCTAAGCCCTCGAAGATCTCGCTGGGAAGAGCGACATAAGCTGCTTTCCCATCTAGTTTGAGTACACTATTGAGCCGCAGCGGTACCCCTTGCCCAACAGCAGCCAACACAACAAACCGACAGTGTTCAACAATAGGCAGCGAGGGCGTTTGCACTGACTCACAGACTTCGTTCCACAATGGCCCGTTGCTATCGGCAAATAAGCGCTAACCCGTGCATATCGGATAACACCAGCATGTTCTGCACGTTCAATGCATTGCTCTCTTTT
>DQLG01000147.1 GCA_015660315.1 Candidatus Latescibacterota bacterium | reverse complement strand
CGAAAACACTGAGTTCGACCTCGTCGCGCTCGGCCAATTGCACCGGAAAATGCACGAGTCCATTCGACGCTGGATTTGGAAAGGGCGACAATAGCGCGTGCTCGCCCGGCGGCACCACTTCGAGACCACTCGCTGCCAGCGCGTTTACCTGCCCCCAGCCATAGACGGTATCGGGACCGGCTTCGCCCAAATCAAGTGCGGTCGAACGCAATGCCTCCAAGACTTCGGCGGAGCCCCATTCGGGATGCATCTGCAATAATAACGCGCAAACCCCGCTGACCAGCGGTGCGGCGAAGGAAGTGCCCGTATTCCGCGTATAGTCACCGCGTCGCAAATTGGCGACGACCACACCATTCCCAGGTGCGACCACATCCGGTTTGATACGCCCGTCAGCGGTGGGGCCGCGCGAACTGGACGCGGCGATTTCCGGTGCACGCACCCCGCCGACTGGCACATCCACCGAACCGACGGCGATTACCCCTTCGGCATCGGCCGGTGCCGTAATATAATGCCAAGCCACCTGGGCTTCGTTGCCCGCAGCCACGACCACTACTATCCCGCGACGAACGGCCAGCGCTGCCGCCCGGCTAGTCAACGCCGTCGCACCGTCTAGATCCTCGCGGGCATACCCGCTTCCATCATCCCAAATATTGTAGCCCAAAGAGCTATTAACGACCTTCGCGCCCAAACTGTCCGCCCATTCAAGGCCGGCGATCCAGCGGTCCTCTTCAATCGGCAACTCCGTCTGATTGTTCTCCGTCTTAGCCAATATATATTCCGCATCGGGGGCTACGCCGATAAAACGACCGGGTTGATAGGCGGCCAGCAGTGAAAGCACCTGAGCTCCGTGTATATTTTGACTATTTTGCGCCTCATCACCGGAAACAGGCTGGTCGACTTCATCGCTTACGACCTTATCACCATTGACGAAATCGCGTTGGGCGACCAAGCGAAACTTCTCGCGAAATCCCTCGTGCTCGATATAGTGAAAACCGTTGTCGAGCACGGCGATACGCACACCCTTACCGGTAAAGCCCCGATCGTGCAGCGGGATAACGCCGATCTGGGCGATCTGCTCAAAGGAGAGGCCGTATAGATCCTGTTGCGCGGATTGAGTCCGCATTTCTTTGCCGCTTGCAAGCGGTAATATTGGAGCCGTTTTCGGCGGTGCGGGCCGACGCATGCGCCGCACCGGCCGCACTTCGCGCACAAAACCCTGCGCCAGCACTGCGCGCTGAACATCGGGCGAGACGCGGGCGCTAATCGCGTTAAGCCAACGGGAGCGGGCACGCACCTCGACCCCCAAGCTCCGCAAGCGTTCGATATAAGTCCTATCGACCGGCAGATCCAAATCCGCGTCTTCGCGCCCGGCACCGAGATCCCGCCAAACTACGCGCTGTCCCTCCTCATCCATTTTGTCCCGCAACAGGATCCAGACATTGCGATCCACATCATCCGCTAAAATGCCGCTAACGCCAATATGGATCAACAAGGCAGTACACCACCCAATACCGGCCCTTCTATTCATCCGGCAGTGCAATCTCCGGCGTTCTTCGGTCTAGCACCTCTACTCCCTCGGGCACTTGGAAGGCAAAGACCTCGGCGTCTATTTTTTTGTTGGTGCGATGGTCCTTGAGTCGGTAAGTGGTCAGGTTCCCATTGGCCTCTAGCTGCTCCACCTGCAACAATAGCCATTTCTTGCGATCAACCCAGACCCGCATCCTTTCGACCACCGATACCTCGTTCTCGGGCGCCATGACCAGCAGATAACAGGACCGCCCGTCCAGCTTGCTTTCCTCGACAGCGATAGGCGTATAACGTTCGGAATAATCGAAAAACATCTCCCAGGGAGTCTTTACTTCGCCCTCATACGGACCGACTACGACCTGGCCATTGCGCTCGATATAAGACCAGATGGCCTCACCGTCAGAGACGATCACGTCACCGCCTTGCAATTCGATGCGAAAGCGATCTGGGCGGCTCAAGTAAATCCGCCCCTCGCGATTGCGTTGTTTGTCGAGCACCGCCCAGTAGAATTGCTTTTCAAAACGCGCCGAGAACGTCTTGTAGTCGGTAAGACGCTCCTGAACCTCGGCGATGATCTCGTCACCTGTAATCCCCATCACCGCACTCGGGACGGAGAACCAACAAAGCACAATCCACCAGAACGCCATCATTAGCCTTAAGTCAACTCCTCTTCGGCCGTCAAATCCTCGATAAGAATCTGGCGCGGCTTGGCTCCCTCGGCCGGCCCGACGATATGCGCATTTTCCAATTCGTCCATTAGCCGTGCGGCGCGGGAATAACCGACCTTCATCCGCCGTTGCAAAAACGACGTAGAAGCCTGTTGGTTCTCACAGACAATGCGTACGGCTTCGTCAAAAAGCTCGTCGCGTCCGTCCGAATCCGCATTAATATCCGTATGTTCAGAAAAGATCGCAACTTCCTCGGCCTGGTAATCGCTCTCCTTCAAAGCCTCGACAAGACGCTCGGTTTCCTCTCCAGAAATGAACGCTCCGTGCACGCGAACCGGCTCACCCTGGCCGCCGGGCAAAAAGAGCATATCACCCATACCCAGGAGGCGTTCGGCGCCATTGAAATCGAGAATTGTGCGCGAATCAGTCTTCGACGCCACCTGAAAGGCGATGCGCGAAGGAAAATTGGCCTTGATTACGCCGGTAATCACGTTTCCTGAAGGCCGTTGTGTCGCCAGGATGATGTGAATGCCTACCGCGCGCGACTTCTGCGCCAAACCCATCAGCGACGTTTCCACATCGGTCGGTGCCGTCAGCATCAAATCGGCGAACTCGTCAATGACGACGACGATATAAGGCATCGACTTCTCGGGTTCGACACCGTCTTCCTGCGCCTCGGCATTGACGCGTTTGAGCTTATCGTTGTAGTCGGCCAGATTGCGCACCCCCAGCTTTGCCAGCTTCTGGTATCGGGCCTCCATTTCAGCCACTGCCCATTTCAACGCCTCTGAAGCTTTTTTGGGCTCGGTGATAACCGGCACCAGCAAGTGGGGTATATCGTTATACATCGTCAATTCAACCACTTTGGGATCGACCATAATGAGACGCACCTCATCAGGTGTCGCCTTAAAAAGGATACTACAGATCAGACAGTTCAGGCAGACACTCTTGCCTGCCCCTGTCGCACCGGCCACCAGCAAGTGGGGCATCTTTGCCAGATCGGTAACCATCGGTTCGCCCGCAATGGTCTTGCCCAGGGCCATCGTTAACTTGGCGTCGGCCCGGCTAAAGACCTTGTCCTCGAGGATCTCACGCAAATAAACGATTTCCCGATCCTGGTTAGCGATTTCCACACCCACCACGGATTTCCCCGGCACCGGAGCCTGGATGCGAATGCCCTTGGCGCTCATGACCCGCGCCAAATCGTCGGACAGCGACGCAATGCGGTTGACCTTGACACCGGCCGCCGGCTCCACTTCATAACGTGTCACCACCGGACCCGGGCTGACCTCCACGATCTTACCTGCCACGTCAAAATCGCCTAATGCATCTTCCAAAATCTTGGCGTTGTCTAACAATGTTTCCCTGGGAATACCGCCGCTGGCGGCGGGTATCTCGTCGAGCAGTTTGACCGGCGGCGTTTTATAACGCCCGCTAGATTTCTTGCGTCCGACGAATTTCTCAACCTTGGGCGCGGAGGGCGCCTTTTCTTTTTTCTTCGCCGGCAGTTCGATTTTATTTGCCGCCACCCCCGGCGCTTTCATGGAGTCAACAATCACCGGCTCCACAGAAGGCAGACGGTTGATCTCGGGCAAAGTTTCCTCTACAGCCTCGATCTCGTCCTCTTCTGGCTCTTCATTTTCTTCCGGTTCCTCATCGCGCTCGACCATCCGAGCAGCAATGCGGGCAGCCCGACGTTCGCGCCAAGCCGCAAACCAGAGCCCAGGTTGCCGCCAAACCCAAGTCGCACCATTGCGAAAGGCAGCCGCGATCCAGAGCACCGCCTGCCCCAATGGCCGCAAACTCAAATCCGTCGTCAGTACCAGCGCGGCGATAAAGAGCGCGCCCAACAGAACGGCCGAACCCAGTCTCCCTAGGTAAGGTATCAGAGCGAGCAGGCTAACTTGGGTTCCCAACACGCCGCCCAGTTTGAAAGCGGTGTGCGGTGAATAGGCGGGCAAACCAGTGGCGATGCTGAAAAGCACGGCCATCCCTAAGAACCCCAAACTGCGATAAGCCGCGATGCCAACCGGCTCGTAGCGCAATCTATTCCAACCCCAGAACAACAAAAGTAGGGGCCAGACATAAGCGGCCAATCCCATGATTGTAAATGCACTATAAGAAAGATAGGCACCGATCCTACCGCCCCAATTGAAACCTTCTGAGGCCGGCCGGCTCGAATTGGGATAGTCCAACATCGAATGGGAAACAAGACCGATAACTAAAAATGCACTTAGGCCGATAAGAAGCACACCAGTCGCCTGGGCCCCCTTCTTGCCTTTTAAAAGTTGGTTCACAAACTCGGACATACTGCCGGATACTCCGCGAATAGACTGCAGGGAAGCGCGCAGATAGGACAAAGAGAAGGAGGTAACAATACTTAGGGGTCGGGGGTATTTATAATAGTAAGCAAAAACTCTTCTTTTTGCATCCCCGGCGTGTTTAAACCATACCGCTGCGTTTGCGCAAAAGCCATTCCGACGCCAATAGCACAATCGCGAGCAAACCCGGCCATAGCGGCCCCCACAAGGCCTGGGTCTGTGCTTTTTCGACCAACTTTTTGCTCGGGGCCAGTTTTTGCAACACATCTTCCCAAGCAGAAAGCGGATGGGCTGAACCACCGCTCGCGCGCGCCAATTCAGCTAAGAGCAATTGGTCGGCTCGCAAATCGCTAAACTCAATGCTATGTTCTTCAATTACAAATCGGCCGACGTCGCTACCGATCTCAACGCCATCCACGTCGGCGAGAACTTCATATTGGTACGCCCCAGGTGCCAAACCGCCGTAGAGGCCGCGATAGTGTCCCGCTCCTTGTTCCCGCAGCTCAAACACTTCCCCCCCTACTAGCTTGACACCCACCGAGGCTCCCCGTTGCGGCCTCAATAGTTCATCAAAAACCTGGGCTGAAAAAACAACTTCTTCACCAGCGCGATAAACGTGGCGCTCGGTCGATGCACGAATCCGCCCGCTCGATGCGTCGAGCGCCAGCCACTTCGTCGCATTGCGCCAAAATTCCCTGATCGTCCGCGGCTGTCCGTCAACGCCACTGCTCATTAGATCTAGGCGCCAGAACGATGCGGCCAGAGTCATCATGATCTTGCCTTTGCCATAGGTCCCCGTCACGATGATCGGCACGCGCCCTTCCCCTTCAATTAATACCATGGGACCTGGATCTTGTTCGATCGTACGAAAATAACCGGGTAATGGCGGCAATCGAATCCATGGGTCGGCTTCATTGGCCTGTAGACGCACTATTGGATGATGCCGCCCTTGGGCACTAATCCGCAATAATGCCTCGCCGACAACATAAGGTGAGGACGGAGTCGGTTGCAGCGGCATTAGCTCAGCCAACGGGGAGTCGGCCCGCCAATCCTCGGCGGTTTTTACACCACCGACAAAGACCAAGCCCGTTCCCGAATGAACCTGCCGGACTAGATCTTGGGCTGGTGCTCCATTGAGCAACCACGCCCCAGGGTTGACTAGGAACACCACATCTCGATCCTGCAAGACGGTTGCTTGCCAATCCACGCCACCATATAGAGCATCGTCTTCACGCTGTATGAGCGTCTCAACAACAATATTGGAATCGGCAGCGAGGCTTCGACGTATAAAAGCCAAGTCGGTGCTGGGCCCCCCCGCTAATAACAACGCCCGCGTCCGTTCTTCGAGAATTCGCGTAAATACCAGGACCTCGTTATCGGCGCGCGTAAATTCTCCCTCTGCTGGGGTAACAACAAGGCGGTAAATCCGCGGTCCTGCTTGTTGTGGCGTTATATTGAACGAGACGCTCTGCATCTGCCCTTGGCCACCCAATACCAAGGATTGCCGTTGCAGCTCGCGTTCGCCCTCATAAAGCAAGACTTCTGCCTGTCGACCATCATAACCCCAACTACGCAGTTCCGCGTCGATTTGCTGTCTCTGGCCGATATACCCGGTTTCGACCGTACGCACGCTAGCCAACTGGATATCAGCCGGCATTTCTTCGCCTCCGACGCCCAAGGTATATATCGGCACGCCTAGTTCATCGGCGAGTTGCACCGGATCGCGTCCCAGATTATGAGCTCCGTCGGAAAACAAGAGGAGGCCCTCTACCCGCTCCCTTTCGCCAACCGACTCTACAGCCGTTGCAATCGCCTGTGCAATATTGGTGGCCTGACCACCAACATTTATTACAGCAACCGTATCCAACGCCAAGGGATAGGCCGATTCGGCAAAACCCCAGGCGCGAATTTCCGCTTGGTCCAGGCCTGCCCTCCAATCCTCCGACTTCAAAACGGCGATAATCTGTTCGAGGCGGGTATGATCCTGCTCAGTGGTTTTCATACTCGGGCTTGTATCGAGTAAAACCAATACCATCGGCCGAATAACTTGCTGACTCCACCATCCGACAACCGGTTCGGCCAGGAGCGACAACAACAAACCCAAGGCTGCGGTGCGCAATGCAACAAGCACCACTCGCCGCATCTGTTCAACTTCGGGGTGTGTATACCGATAAACCCAAGCGACAAAAGCGCCCAACACCGGCAGGAGGAGAAGGAAGTAGCCGCTTCCTTCTAGGTAGAAACTGCTATCCGACCATTCAAACACGTCGAAAGAGGGCTAACACAGACTGAGGCGGGGGAAAACGTCTATAGCGAAATCATCTCGGACGCCGCGGCTGAGGTAAAACGTGCCTACGGCTCCGATCATAACAGCATTGTCGGTGCACAAAACAGCAGATGGACAGTAGAATGGGATATCACGGCGCTCGATCTCGTCGCGCAACCGATGACGTAGGCGCTGATTGGCGGCGACTCCACCAGCCAGACACACAGCCCGAACATCAGTTTGCTGCAAGGCCAAAATCGTTTTATCAACCAAGGTGTCAACCACCGCTTCCTGAAAACTAGCCGCAATATCCGCTAGCTGACGATCGCGTTCTTGCAGATCCAATTTTCGCACATAATTCAGCACCGCAGTTTTTAGACCGCTAAAACTGAAATCCGTTTCTCCCGACAAAGCCCGGGGAAAGCCAATCGCCTTGGCATCACCTCGCTCAGCAAGTTCGGCGATAATCCGCCCCCCCATAACCACACCTTCACGAGGCAAAAGCTCCAATAGCTTAGCCACCTTATCAAACGCTTCACCCGCCGCGTCATCCCGCGTTCGGCCGAGCAACTGATAGGAACCAAGTTCCTCGACTAAGATCAACTCGGTGTGGCCCCCCGACACCAACAAGGTCAAAAAAGGCATCTCGACCTGCTGTTCGACTAAATTGGAAAATACATGGCCTTCAAGGTGATGGACGCCAATTAACGGCTTGCCTTGTGCCATTGCCAACCCTTTGGCCAATGAGAGCCCAACGATCAAGGCCCCCACCAAACCGGGTCCCCGGGTCACTGCCACACCGTCTATATGCGTCCAATCGACACCGGCATCCTCCATAGCTTTTCTGACGACCGGAACCAAAGTTCTCATATGGGCGCGCGAAGCTAGTTCGGGGACAATTCCACCATAACGAGCATGATCTTGCTGCGAATAAATAATATTCGAATGCACAGCGTACGATTCGTCGACTACAGCCGCCGCCGTTTCGTCACAGGATGTCTCAATTGCCAAAACCAGCATTGTCTTAATCCCCGACCAAGTTAACTTCGGCTGGGGTTATACTTAGCACATCAAAAAATGGAGCCTCAGCATTGCGAATCGGTAAGCTATTGCCCTGGAACTCAGCGTAATCCACATATAACTCTATATCTTTAACCGGATCGAGTTTGGCGATAACATCAACTCCGCCGCGCACTTTCACCCTGGCAATCGCTGGATCAGGCCTTAACTGGACATTGCCACCATTGCGCATCTTTATCGGCACACCGGATAGGTCATCTTCAGCCAATATCTGTATATTGGCGCGAATTCTTACACTCCCAGGATTCAGTACGAGACGCGTCCGTTCTGGATGCCGCAAGGCAGATACAAGATCGACTTCTTCGCTAATCTCTTGCAATTTCACAGAATCCGTCGCAATGTAATCCAACTTTTCGACTTGTGTTTGCGGGCCAATCACTCTGACAAACAAAGGCTCTGTCGACACTGGACCAACCAGTATATGCGCTTCAGCCACTTCTAATTGTAATTCTGCCCGAACCGGGACATCCCGTTCCATTTTGCGATCCAATGCGATCTCGATTTCTTTAGGGTCGATGATCTCTGAAATCTGCACGTCCAAGTCAGTTGCCCGCTTCTCAATCTGAGAAGGCAACAACCTATAAGTCCGGGTGTTTCCTTCAACCTTAATACGCAAGACAAAAGCATCACCGTCTAGCTGTAATAAGTCTTTACCTCGTCCCGTTGCCAAAACTCGAACAGTTGAAGGTATTTCACTAGCAACAATCATCTCATTCTCAACCCCATCGCCCGGTGGAGGATCCTCAACCAAAAGGCGGACTTCGGTCTCCGTTTCATAGAGTTGCTCAGTGATTGCGTGAAACCACAGAAAAACGGCCAGAACTATTGCTCCAGCCTTGATTCCCCAATCACCTATTTTTATAGTAGCCAACAATCGAGCCTATAGAGAAGAAAAGGCTCCTCTCAAAAGAGGGAGCCTTTTCTCATTGCCTACGACACTCGTATCCTTAACTCTGTACGAAACAAGAGCCAAGCATGTTATTTGTACGATTCTTTGAGTTCCTTACCGATGCTCAATTCACCATTATCGATTCTAAGATGGTACCCGCAATCTGGATTTGTACAGGCCCATGCTTTATAGTGAATTGCCGCGCCTTCCCTTCCGTAGTCGGAAAGCGGTACCAAAACACCGGAATTGCACTTCAAACACGAAGGAAAATTTCCGATCTCCATTCTTTCCTGCCCTCCCTTCCAGTGGTCGAATGGATAGGCCATTTTCAACAAACCTATCCTTCATTCAATTTACTTGTAAGGCCCTTCTATGTCAACTCGATACACTCTTAGTATTCATATAGACTTCGTAATCATATACAGCCAGTTCTTGGTCAGCCGTTTCTACCGAGCCTGGACGAAGTTTTCGTACTTGAGCCAAGGCTTCGGCAGTATTACTTCCCATTTGGACTAAATAGCTAGCGAGCATTGTTCCCGTGCGGCCCAGACCAGCACTACAATGAACAACCACAGGTGACTTTTTTTTCCATGATTGGTCAACAAATTTAGTGAATGCAGTGACATCCTCAAGAGCTGGGGGGTGCATATCAGGTATAGGCAAATGTAAATACGCCATATTGGAAACTTCAACTCTATGCAATTCCAGAGGCCACTCGGTCAACGATACGATTGCCCGAATACCCTCCTCATATAGAATATCTAAATCTCTTTTGAGTTGAGCATCATCTCCCCAACCACCAATCTGCCCCGAACCGGCCAGAATATCTTCTACTAGCCAGCTAAAATTGACCAACATGCTAGTTGCCCGAATGGGCTGCCTGTGGACCTTCTATCCAACTCTCACCGTCTTCACCTACTTCTTTCTTCCATATTGGAACTACTTGTTTAAGCCGGTCTATTGCGTATTGACACGCCGCAAAAGCTTCCGATCGATGTGGGCTTGAAACTGCGATCAATACACTGATTTCACCTATTTCGAGCCTACCAATCCTATGAAGAATTCCCAAATCGACGATACCCCACCGCGATTTAATTTCGTCACCGATTTCCTTCATTTTCTTCTCAGCCATATCAGCATAGGCTTCATATATCAAATGATCTGTCCGTTTCTCACCAGAATGATTTCGCACCACACCTGCAAAAATAGCAACAGCGCCATTTGTATCTTGTAAGACATCCTGATAAAGTGCATCTGGATG
>DQLG01000396.1 GCA_015660315.1 Candidatus Latescibacterota bacterium | reverse complement strand
TCGCCGACAAAGCGGTAGACAAAGTTGTAGAGTGGCGTGCGGTAGCGCTTGACCAAAAGGGCGAGATAGCCCTGGTCTTCGACGGCCCGCATCAAAATTTCCTTATCCGTAAGCTGCTTGATTGCTTCCATTATAACACCCTTTCTCACGGGGAACGCCGGCGGTCTCGGGACGGCCAGCGCGATTCTGCCTAAGTTTTAGCAATAACCGTACCGTTCTTGGGAATACGCGTATTTCGGCTAATTGGGCCTATTTACAGCCATTATGGCGATAAAAATGTTGACTGAGTACTCAGATATTTGAGAATGTCTCAGATTTCTGAGGCCATTTTTTTGACAATTAGAGCGGTAAATGATAGATTTTGACCTCGGTAAATCCCTTAAATCACTGAAAGATGGAGTGAGTCTGTGCAAGAATTGGCCATGCGACTCGAGGATTTGTGCAAAGCCAAGGGGGTCGAGAAATTTTCGGCTGATGAAATTGTCGAACTGCTGGAAGACGGCGAGGAGGTAGAATGGATCGTCGGCCAGGTCTTACCTGAGGCTGCTGAAGCTGAGCGCGGTGAATTGCGCCGACTCTTGGCGGAGATCGCCAGCGAAGTAGCTCCCCCGCCGGTTGAAGATGAAGATGAAGTCGAGGTGGAAGAAACGGCGGAGTCTGGCGAAAGTTTGCAGGAGGTTGGCGAAGAAGTAGTTGAAGAGGAACTCGATCTAGCCGAGCTCCAGGGGATGTTGCCGCCCGGCGTAGATATGCAACAGGTCGAGCAGATGTTAAGCTCCCCGCGGGGCGCTTTGTTGGGCGATTTCGGAGCCTTCTGCCAGGAACGCGGTGTCGAGCCTGAGATGGGTGATGCCCAGATGAGCGACGAGATGCAGGAGTTGCACGAGGAGTGGCTACAGACGCCGCGCGATTCGCTCGAAGGCAAAAAACCTGCCGAGATGCTGGAAGGCGGACGGCTCTTTCCCGGCAAAATAGAAACCTTCCGCCGCGAAGCGCCGAAAGTCGGCCGCAATGACCCTTGTCCCTGTGGTAGTGGTAAGAAGTTCAAGAAATGCTGCGGTAAGGGAGCTTGATATGACCGAGATTCGAGAATCCACGGCTATTGAAGGCGTTTATATCGCCGAACTGCAATCGCATGGCGACCAGCGAGGCCGCTTTACGGAAATCTATCGCCAAGAGTGGTTTCCCCAGCGCAGTTGGGATGCCTTGCAGTGGAGTCGCTCCGAATCGCAGAAGGGTACGCTGCGCGGTTTGCACTATCACCATCACCAGGTGGATTATTGGCATTGTGGGATGGGCTTGATGCGCGTCGGCTTGCTCGATTTGCGCCAAGGCTCTCCGACCAGGGGGCAGGGCCAGGTCATTGAGTTAAATCAGGAGGCGTTGGCCGGTGTTTTTATTCCGGTCGGGGTGGCACATGGTTTTTATGCGGTCACCGATTTGATGCTCTTCTATTTGGTCGATAGATATTACGATAATACGGATGAGTTTGGTGTGGCTTGGGATGACCCGGATGGGGAATTGGATTGGGGTGTGGAAGGGGAGTTGATTCTTTCGGAGCGCGATCGGGTGAATCCGCGGATGCGGGATATTCCAGCAGGGGAGTTGCCGGAATGAACGCGGTGAAAGGGCCGATTGGGGATTTTCCCCGTTGCTCATGCACGCATCGCTAAGTGAAACGTGCCCTGCGGGAGCTCGCCTCACATCCTGTGAGGCTCCGAGGGCTACCTCCAATTTCACTATCCTGTGAAATCGAGGGCAGCAAGCCGCTCTGGGGAAATCCCCAATCGGCCCCTCGGTTATTCAGCTTGATAGAAGAAGGTGAAGATAGGAATGGCATTTGATCTTCTGGAAGCACTCTTAGAAACTGAAGCGTTGCGCCTCCCTCCTGCTGGGGAGGTATTCTGGTATACTTCCGGTACGTTGGGGCCCTATTACATTAACACCGAGAATGTATATGGCGGGCCGGAAGAGGCGAAGGATCTGCTGGCTTTTATTGATGCGGAGAACGGGGCGGCGGATTTCCCCTTTCGTCTACGCGAGCGGGTCGAAAAACAATATGCCGAAGATGAAATCTATCGCCAGGTGATCGACGCGTTGGTTGAACAAGCGAAAGACAGCGGTGCAGAATTTGCGGCGGTGTCGGGGGGAGAGCGTAGGGATTGGTTTTTTTCGCTGGCAGTAGCCGAGCGGCTGCAAAAACCACATTTGTTGATCTACAAGGATCTGCGCAAGGTGTTGTTGGACGGTGAAGATTTGCGCGCTGTCGACAAAAACGAGGTTGAGACATTGCATGTGGCGGATTTGGTCACTGAGGCGTCGAGTTATTTTCGCTCTTGGATACCGGTCGTCGCCGGGGGTGGCGTGCGGATCGCCTATGCGGCCAATGTTGTTGATCGCGGGCAGGGCGGGATCGAGGCACTCAACACAGAAGGGGTCGCGGCTGGGGCGCTATTGCGGGTGGATGAGGCGCTCTTTGCGCGTCTGCTCGATATGGGGCGGATCGATCGAGAACAGTTTGCAGTGCTGGTGAGCTATTATCGCGACCCGCACGCGGCGATGAAGAATTTTCTTAAAGAGCATCCTGCATTCTTGCGCAATGCGCTCAACGGTAGCGATGCGAAGGTGGTACAGCGCGCCGAGTTATTGGTCGCTGAGAACCCTTATGATTTAGATGCCGCGCTTTGGCTGGGCTAAGCGCGGTAGCAAGACCGGCTTGGTCGTGATCGTGGATGTCAAACGATTGGAAAATTATATAAAACAAAAGCCCTCCGCTTAAGGCGGAGGGCTTTTCAGTTCTACCGTTGCAGATCGGCTAACCGGCCGCTTCTCCTAAAATATCGTCTTCGACCCGCACCGAGACCAATTGCGAGATGCCTTCTTCGGGCATCGTCACGCCGTGCAGGGTGTCGGCGGCGGCCATTGTGATCTTGTTGTGGGTGACGACGATAAACTGCGTCGTTTGCGCGAACTCTTTGAGTACTCGCACGAAGCGGCTGATATTGGTGTCATCGAGCGGCGCGTCTACTTCGTCGAGGATGCAGAAGGGGCTGGGTTTTACTAGATAGATGGCGAAAAGCAGCGATATCGCTGTCAGGGCTTTTTCGCCACCCGAGAGCAGGGTGATGCTTTGCAATTGCTTGCCGCGGGGGCGGGCGGTGATTTCGATCCCCGCTTCCAAGGGATCGAAATTTTCTTCTAGTTTGAGGTCGGCTTCGCCGCCGGGGAAAAAACGGGCATAGGTCTCTTGGAATTTTTCCCGAATCTGAGCGAAGGTCTCGGAGAACATTTTCCGCGCTGTGCGGTCGATCAGGTTGAGCGTTTTTTTTAGGTCCTTGGCGGCGATGACCAAGTCATCGCGCTGTTGGCAGAGGAAGTCGTAGCGCTCTTTTTGCTCTTCGTATTCCTCTAATACCCCTAAGTGGACCGAGCCGAGTCGGTGCAGGGATTGCCGCAATTGGTCGAGGCGCTGTAGTGCCGACTCGCCGTCGACCTCCTCGTCGGGCGCGCCCATCGTTTCGACGTCGCAATGCTGTTCTTCCTGCAGGCGCTCGCGAATATGCTGGGTCTGCAGTTTAAGCTCGGAGATTCGCACTTCGAGCTTGGTGCGGCGTTCGCGCTGGTCGTTGAGTTGGCGTTGCAATTGGCTAATATTCTCCTGCAACTCGCGATTTTTGCTGTTGGCCTCGGACCAGTGCTCGCGCCGTTGGTCCTGCTCTGCTGCCAAAGTATCGCGGGCTTGGTGCAGCTCCTGTAATTCGGCTTCGATTTCGACAATACGCGCACCGCGTTCTTCGAGATGGCGGGTGGCCTCCGCACTTTCTTCGTCTAGGCGCTCGATATTCCGGTGCAGGTTCGCCTCGATATTTTCCAGTCGCTTGGCGTCGCGTTCCAGACTTTGCACGGTTTCGGCGCTGCGCGCTCGTTCGACGCGCAGCGTGCCCAATTCTTCGCGTCGTTCCTGGCGCTGGTCTTCGCTGCTTTTGAGTCGCTCTTCTAGTTTGCCGCTTTCCTCGTTAAGCCGTTCGCTTTCGCTTTCATTGTGCTGTAACCGAGCCTCTTGCTCGGTGATACTTTGGTCTAGTGTCTCGCGCCGTGCGGCGAAGCGCGCATTTTCGCCTTGCAGTTGAACTAGGCGCGTGGTGTGGCGATCGGCATCGTTGCGCGCATTTTGGTGCTGGTGGACCTGCTCTCGTTCGTTTTCGCGCCAGGTTTCCAGTTCGGAGGCTGTGTTGGAGAGGCGTTGGCCGAGGGTGTGGACCCGCTGCGCAAGGGCATCGAGTCGTGGGATGAGGGCTGCGTGGCGAGCGTTCTGGTGGGCGATGACCGAACGCAAGGTGCTGATTTCCCGTCGTCGGCCCAACAGGCCGGAGTCCTCTGCTTCGCTCTTGCCGCCCGACGCCTGTCCGAAGAGGTCGACGGCGTCGCCGTCGGGCGTAACACACCGCAAATAAGCGTCGGGGTAGCGGCGCGATAGAGTCAGTGCCGTCTGTAAGTCGTCGACGAAGAAAGTATTGTGTAGGAGGCGATCGACGAGCGGGGCGATATCGGCTTCGGGACGCAGATAGCTGCGCAGCGCACCGCGCAAGCCGGACATCGGTTCCGGGGTCAAGGCCGGGCCGGGGGTGCCGAGAGCGCCTTCTAAGGAGAGGATGCCGACGCGACCGGAATGTTTTTTTAGATGCGCGATGGCTTCGAGTACGCCTTGGTCGGAATGGGCGACCAAGGCTTGTAGAGACTCTCCGAGCGCGACTTCAACAGCCCGTGCGAATTCGGCGTCGACATCAACCATATCACCGAGCACGCCGCGGAAGAGTGCGGCATGCGGTGATTCGAGCATTAGGGTACGGACTCCGCTTTGGTAGCCCTCATAGCCGGAGCGGACCTTTTCGAGGACCTGGAGCCGGGCTTGGTTGGCTTCGGCTGCCCGCCGCGCGGCATCGCGTTGCTCGGTGACCCGCGGCATTTCTCGCTCGGTTTCGTCGCGGGTCGCTGAGGTCTCGGCATGTTGCTGTTGT
>DQLG01000193.1 GCA_015660315.1 Candidatus Latescibacterota bacterium | reverse complement strand
TTGATCAACATCAGATAGGCCTATTCATCGGGGGGCCTATTGGCGATCCTCACCGCCCGCGTACAAAAGCGTTGCCACAACATCGACGACGACCTCCGGCGGCTCAATGCGATAGGCCTGATAGGCATCCGTTCCAGCGGTAAATATCGACGTTTATCTCGGGCCTCAGCCTTGCGTTGGCTGTAAATTGAGCAGCACCAACAGCCATACCCGGTGCCAATATGCGCTGTTGATATAGGGATTTTCTGCCGTCGGCCAGTTGGTCCAATAGGTCTCGTTGTGCGGGATCCGGTGATACCACTGCAAGAGCGGGATCGATGGCAGTTCCTCCAGCCAAATCTCCATCGCCTGGCGATAGAGCCGCACCAGTGCCGGGTCACCAGGGGCCACTTCCGCCATCTGGTCGACGATCCGGTCGTAGTCTTCGTTCGACCAGCGCCAGAAATGCTCGGCCGACGTGTTGGTCGGCTGCACGAAACGGCTGTGGTAGAGCCTGAGCGTGAAATACGGGTCGCGCACGCTGCCGCCGTGCCCGTTAATAAAGGTCCGCGCCTCGCCCTGCGACATTCGCGAATAGGCGTCGGAGGTCATGCGAAAATCAGCGTCGAAACCCGCCCGCTCCAACTGCGCCACCAATACCGGCGTTATATCCTGGAAGATCGAGAAGATGTCGATGATAATTTTGCACACTTGTCCGTCCTTCATCCAATACCCGCCATCGGGGCGCCGCCAGCCCTTGGCCTCCATCAGCGCCGCGCTCTTGGCCATATCGAAGACGCCGATTTCGTGCTTCTGCAATAGGTCCTCAACCTCACTGAAATAGGGGCGCAGCGCCGGATAGTCGGGAAAGGGCAATAGCGTCGATGTGCCCGCCCCCTGCCAGCCCACTTCCACCAACTGGTCGCGGTCGATCGCGTAGTTTATCGCCCGCCGCACGTCGCCATCGGAAAAGGGCTCTTCCAGGTTGTTGAAGCCGAGCGAAATTGGCCAAAAATCTACATAGCCGTAGGGCGGCTCTCGCCCCGTCCAAGTCGTCACCCGCGGATTGCTTTCGAGCACGGTGCGAATATTCGGCGGTCTGAGGTCCAGTGAGGTATCCATCTGGTTGGTGATCAGATTCTGGACTCGCTTGGCCTCTTCCAGATACGTGAGATAAATGATCCGCTCAACCTTCGGCATTTCCTGGAAACCCACCTCGGCCGCCCACCACCCTTGCCGCAGATCCCAGATCCGTTGCCGCGGCGTCGACAAAACCATCTGGTAGGGTCCAGTAAAGACCGGCCACCCCTTTTGCATATCGAAATTGGTAAAAGTATTGGGGGCTTTCCCCTGCCACACATGCCGGGGCACGATCGGCACCCCAATGCCGAAGTTGCTGGTGAAATACGAAAACACGAAACGCGGGTTCGGCGCGGTCAAAACGATGCGCGCCGTCAGGCTGTCGACGGCCACCGCCGATTCGACCCAATTCTCCATATCCGTCGAATACGTCAGTTGCGGCGCGTTCTCCCTCAGCATGTTGATCGTAAAGACCAGATCGTCCGCCGTCCACGCGACCCCGTCACTCCACGTCACCCCCGGCCGGATATCAATGACGACTTCCGTGAAATCTTCGTTGAACTCGTGCCCGGTGGCGATCCAAGGTATCATCTCCCCTTTGAACGCGTTGTAAAAATACAGCGGCTCATAGGCAAAATTATAGCCCGTGCGCGAAGTCGTGCCCGGCAGATACGGGTTAAACGAATTGTAGTCCTGTATCTGCCCGGCGCACGTATTGGTCTCGGCGCAGTCCATGATTAACGTCCGATTGCGCGGCACCTGCCGTATCGAAGTGCCCGGACCGCCCTCATCGGAAGGACTCTCACCGCAGGCGACCAAACACAATAACACCAATAACAACATACTTTTCTTCTTTTCTTTTGTAGTTTGGAACAACACTGCAATCATGTGAATACGAGGGAATCGGGTAGATCCTTGAGCGGATTTCATTGTCGATTTTACAGGACAGCAAAATCGGCAATCCCCGCTCGAAGCCCGACAAGGATGTCGGGCGAGCTGCCGAAGGCCGCGCCGTTGTAAACCATGAATCCCAAGGGTTCAGCCGCGCTCTAAGAGTTCAATGACATGAGCGAAGGGATCTATCCGGTCAGCGACCGCCATCTCGCACATCACCCAAGCTCAATAATCGCGATGGCCAAAAAACTACCTATCTCCCTCTCTTCCTGTCAACCAACTTGAAAAAGTCGACTCGGACCCCTATACTCCAAAAAACACCAAAAAGGAGAGCGGTATGCACTGTGAAGAAATAGACTACGAAATATTCGGCAACGATATGCAAGTCGTCGAAGTCGAGCTCGACCCGGGCGAAACCGTCATCGCCGAAGCCGGTGCCATGAACTGGATGGACCAACATATAAGCTTCGAATCCAAGATGGGCGACGGCTCCCAAGCGGACGAGGGCCTGATGGGCAAGTTTTTCAGCGCCGGTAAACGAGTGATCACCGGCGAATCGCTCTTTATGACGCATTTTT
>DQLG01000826.1 GCA_015660315.1 Candidatus Latescibacterota bacterium | reverse complement strand
GCCTTGACAGATGCGTGACATGGTGCCGCTTTCAGAAAAGTCAAAAAAATGCATCGGCATCTTATGATCGCGAGATAAAAGTACGGACGACTGGTCGACTATTGTGAGGTTATCTTTGATAATCGTATTATAATGCATCTGGCAATATTGTTTGGCTTGAGGGTTGGTGCGTGGGTCGGCAGTATAAATGCCGCCAACTTGATTTTTGGCAAATAACAAGGCTTCTGACCGCGTTTCTATCGCGCGTTGGGCAGCAGTATAATCCGTCGTGACATATGGATTGCCAATGCCTGCGGCAAAGAGCACTATATACCGTTTTTCAAGGTGGTGTATCGCTCGCAGGCGGATGAATGGTTCGGCAACGGTATTAATAGGGATTGCGCTCATAACCCGGACTTCGACATCACCTCCAGATTGGGAGGTGAGTACGCCCCTTAGCATTAGGCTGTTGATAACCGTTCCCATTGTGCCAATATTGTCGGCTTCAGCACGCTCGATACCCCATTGTTCGGCAAGGGTTCCGCGGAATATATTACCACCGCCAATGACGACCGATACTTCAACTCCACTGGCGTGCAGGTTAAGGACCTCATCCGCTATATGTTCGAGGGCTTCAGGGGAGAAGCCGGCATCCTGAGCGCCCGAAATGGCCTCACCGCTAAGTTTGAGCAAAACTCGCTTATATCGCATGCGCGCTTGGAGCGCCTCCTTGGAGAGAGTGGGTAGTAGTAAGAATTGGGGCTTGGAGAGAAGCGTGAGTGTTTAGAGTAGGCGTCCTTTTTCGATAGTGTGAGCTTCGGGGTAGGGTGAGGTTACATCCTCGACGGTGCGGACGAATTCTTCGACCTGTTGGCTGGCTAGCCCGGTAAGGTTGCGGCTTCGGGATAGCACATCATTTATCGCATGCTCATCGAGTGGAATGCGGCCATCTGCGGCAAGACGTTTAGCCAAATCGTTCGTATTCAAACCCTGCTCGCGCATGGCGAGGGCTGTGGCGAGGGCGTGCTCTTTTATGGCTGCATGGGCTTGTTCTCGGCCGGCACCGCGTTGGACCGATTCCATGAGCAGGGTAGTCGTGGAGAGGAAGGGCAGGTAGCGGTCGAGGTCTTTGCTGATAACCGCTTCATAGGCGCCCATATCATCGAGTACATGAAGCATTGTTTCGACCATGCCATCAAAGGCATAGAAGCCGTCTGGAAGGGCAACTCTGCGAACGACAGAGCAGGATACATCGCCCTCAAACCATTGGTCACCAGAAATCGAACTCAGCATATGGACATAACCGCCTAGGACGACTTGCAAGCCATTTATCCGTTCTGTACTGCGGGTGTTCATTTTATGCGGCATAGCTGAGGATCCGACCTGGCCCTGAGCGAAACCTTCGGTGAGCATTTCATTGCCGGCCATAAGGCGAATCGTTCGAGCTAAGTTTGCAATACCTGAACCGAGCTGGTAAAGGCAGCTTAAGACCTCGAAATCTAAGCTGCGCGGATATACCTGTCCGATTGCGCCAAGCTCCTGTTTGAACCCTAAGTGCTCGCGAACTAGACCTTGCAGTTTTCCAAGAGACTCGACGTCGCCATCGAGTAAGGTCAATTGATCCAAAGAGGTGCCAACGGCGCCCTTTAATCCCCTAAGAGGGTAGTGCTCGGTTAGGTCGCCAAGTCGCCTGAATGCGATCAACATTTCTTCACCAAACATCGCCAGGCGCTTGCCAAGGGTCGTCGGTTGGGCTGCGGCGTAATGCGTCCGACCTGCGAGGGTGATATCCTTCCATTGAAGGGATCGCTGACCAAGACGCAACAACAGTGCAGCATACTTTGGTTGTAACTTTTGCAGAGATCGCAAGATTTGATATTGCTCGACATTGTCCGTTAGATCTCTGCTCGTCATGCCTTTATGTATGTGTTCAAAGCCCGCTAGTGAGCAAAACTCCTCAATGCGTGCTTTTACATCGTGACGAGAAATAGCTTCGCGTTGAGCAATCGAATCTAGATCGACCTGGTCTTTTACTCGAACATAAGCTGCAATTGCTTCGGTGGGGATGTCGAGACCTAAATCGCGTTGGGCCTTAAGGACAGCGATCCAGAATTCGCGTTCGAGGCGAATACGTCCGGTTTCGGACCATATGTCTTGGATTGTAGAACTGGCGTAGCGTTGAGCTAGGATATTGGCAATGGCAGTAGGCATAATATCAGGTTTGGAAAGAGGGTTAGTTATTTATCATAAGCATTAATTAAAACAACCGCCAGAGAAGTAATGGCATATAATTTATAATATGTAAATATATTGGCGATATCAAAAATCTAAACCTTCAAAATTTATAATCAACCATGTTTTTGAGAGGAAAATAGGTGTTAATGTTTAAATCAATTCTAATTGAGCTTCAGAATTATAGAGCACGCTAAGCAAGCTCTATTTGTTTTTCAGCAACAATACCTTGGATGGGCGGAGGCGGTCGGCTAGAGTGCCGATGGCGATGGCGAAGTGGTGTGAGCGATTCCACTTGAGTAATACGTCATAATTGTCGTAGACTAAGAATGATCGTCCATTGGCGTTAGTTGGTCGGATTAGTTTTGCTTGAATTTTCCTAGTGGGTAATGCGGTTTCGTTCAAGCGGCGAACTCCATAATTTTGCCATTCCTGCAACGCCATTTTCTTATTGGTAAATTCAGAGTTAAAATTGGGCGGCAAAATGACCTCGCGGCCCCAAGTCTGATCGTCTTGCCATCCTACGGCGGCGAGGTAGTTGGCGATCGAGGCAAATACGTCGGCTTGGGTGAACCAAATATCGCGACGACCATCTTGGTCAAAGTCGATCGCTCGTCGGTCATAAGACCACGGCATAAACTGGCATTGACCCATAGCGCCTGCCCATGAACCTAACATTTTACTCGGGTGGATATGGCCCTGGTCAAGGATGTGGAGTGCTACGAGCAATTCGCGGCGAAAATAGTCTTTTCTTTTACTGCCATGTGCGAGGGTTGCCAAGGAACGAACGACAGAAAAATCTCCCATATTGCGGCCATAACTCGATTCACTGCCCCATAATGCAATAATAAACCGAGATTGCACGCCAAATTCACTGGCCACCTGTTCCAGTAAGGGCTGATGTTCTGCGAGTAGTTTTTGGCCAAGTGTTATCCTAGTCGTGGAAACTCTTTGCTTTAGATAGCTGGATAGATTTTGTTTTTTTTCTGGTTGCCGACGATAAAGGGATAAGACTTTAGGATTGACTACAAGGCCTTTTAAAACTGAATCTAAGGTAGTTGGGCGGATCCCCTGGTTTATGGCTTCTTTTCGCAATTCTTGTAAAAAGCCATCAAAGGAATTTCCGGCAACTACAATCGTTGGTGTAGCTAAGAGTATCGAGACTAGAATATGCAAAGTAATTATATTTCCAGGTTATTAAGTGCAATGAGAGGGGGACGGGTATTGGCTGCAAATTGGAAAGAAAATGACTATCTCGTATTATTCTATGCGTCGATAATACAGAGGAAATCGAGAACGCGCTACTAGGCAGATTATGGCGAAATTAAAACCAATCCGGTTGGCAATTGATAAACCTTTGACGGGGCCCTATGATCGGCTATTGCGTCGGCCTGGGCCCGAAGTAGAGAGTCTAGGTAGTGGTGCGTATACCGTTATCATACGGGGAACGAGATTGACGGAAGCATTGCCTTTATGGGGAGCGGAGACGGCTTGTTATTACGGCAAGAGCAAGCTGCGTCGCGGGTGGTCATCTGAAGATTTCAAGCAAGAGCAAGAAGCCGTGAATTGGCAGCCGTCACAGCAGGTCAAGATATTGGCTGTCCCCTTTGGCTATTTCAAATTACCGAATGCTGATTGGGTAAGTGAGCTTGCAGCTGAATTAACCCCTTGGAAAGCTGGAGTGGTCGCGGGTTGGCAAAAGAGCATCGAAAAAGACATTTGGCTTACGATTCTTCGCCTCTATCACTTTAGCCCGGTTCACCCCGAGTCTCTCAAGTCCAGGGGCTTTCATTTGCGAGTCAACCCTTTTCATGTAGATGGATTACAGGTGATCCTTCCCGAAAAGGTTTTTCACGAGCGGGTCAATCTTGTGCAAATGGCAGTGGAGCGTAATGCAATAACTAAAGTGTATGCTGAAGGTGGTGGTGTTGGGAAAATAACCCATGCATATAATCGACAGGATTTTGCTGAGGAAACTGGTTATAAAGCAACACAACTCGACGGTTGGGTAGCCCAGATACAACGAAAGAAGCAGTTGATATTTCAAGGGCCACCAGGAACGGGCAAGACCTACATTGCCGAACGGATAGCCCGTTATATCACTGAACAAGATGGAGGTCATAGTGAGTTAGTGCAATTTCATGCTTCCTATGCTTATGAGGATTTTGTACAGGGGATACGTCCCCTGCTGGAAGGTAGAGGTGAACTGCGCTATGAATTGGCGGAAGGACGTTTTTTAAAATTCTGTAGGAATGCACGAACTCTAAAAGGCAAAGCATGTGTACTGGTGATAGATGAGATCAATCGTGCAGATCTGGCTCGTGTCTTCGGGGAGTTAATGTATTTATTGGAATATAGGGATCGAGAAATAGTTTTATCGGGCGGTGGAGCCCCATTTTCGATTCCATCTAACGTATACCTTATCGGTACTATGAATACGGCCGATCGATCGATTGCCCCAGTGGATCTAGCCATGCGTCGCCGCTTCCGGTTTATCCGTCTGTGCCCTGATTATCAACTACTGGCAAAACACTTAAAGCAATGCGATTTACCCCATGTCGATTTTCTCGCTTTGCTGCAAAAAATCAACAGAATTATTGGCGATGAAGATTGTGCATTGGGTATTTCATTTTTTCTGGTTGATGATTTAAAGCAGAGCCTTGCAGACATATGGTCTGGGGAGATTGAACCTTATCTGGAAGAGGTCCTCTTTGATCGTCCGAAAGAAATGGATTCTTTTCGATGGTCAGAAATAGCTCCAGAATTAAAGCGGGCTTGGGATGGATGGGAAGATGCAACGATTTGAAATGATCGAGGGAGAAATATTGTCTATCCCCAATGGGGAAATTTCAGTCGAGCAAGCGCTAGATTTGCACCGTCGTTATGCTAAGGAATTGGATTTCACTTTCCCTAGCCCGCTAAACGGAAATTGCTATCAAGTTAGAACTCGGGGGGTTGTTGGTCTTATGCCTTTTGGGCAAGGAGCACTCCTAGCGATTAATCCCCAGTTTAATAGCTGTCTGTTTATATCGATACTGGAACTGGTTTATCAGTTGCCTAGGATAAGCAAGGACACCGCCCAAGTTAAAATTGGAAATATATTTGAATTGTGGGTTGAATTTCTAGCGAGTAAGATTTTACAAAAGGCTAAGCGGGGCCTCTTCATGGGGTATAAAACAAAACAGGAGAGGAGGCCTTGGGTTAAAGGAAGGATGCTTGTCGATCGCTTTGCAGCGAAAGCTTATCCCAATTGCCGTTTCTCCGAGCATACATACGATGTGTTGGAAAATCGCATTATTGCGGCAGCACTCCATAGTTTGAAGCGTTATACCTTTAAAAGGGAGAGTTGCCGGAAGAAAGTTCTAAAAGCTAGTATGGAATTAAGTGGTGTTAAATACTGCGGAATTAGACCGGACGATTGTGACTTAGTGCATTATCACCGGCTAAATCGAGAATATAAGTTGATGCACGCTATGTGTGTTCCTTTGTTGCGACAAGAAGGACCTATTCTGGCAAGCAAGGGCGATGAAATGCAGTGGCCGGCGTTTACGGTACATATGCCGACTCTATTTGAGCGTTTTTGTACTGAGTATTTATCGCTTATGCTAGGCCCAGATATTCGTTTGCATTCTCAATTTCAGACTCGTTTAAAAGGATCTCAAGGCCTTTCTTTTCGCCTGGACGTGGCTCTTTTTTCGGCCAGTATGGAAAAACCGCTTGCTGTTGCAGATGTAAAATATAAATTCGACGGTGCGCCTTTGGAAAGCGATGTTCAGCAGGTTGTAGCCTATGCAGTGCAACTTGGTGTGTCCTTAGCCTATCTGATCTATCCCACGACAAAAATAAAGCAAACCTTTGAAGTTGGACCCGTCCAGGTGCAGACGCTTGGATTTGATTTGTCAGCCATAGAATTAGAATCTGCCGGCAGGTACATAAACGACGAGTTCAAAGAGCTCATAATGCAAGCGCTTAATTTTAGTTAAACATCATATCAATCCACCAAAAATAAGCTTATCGCTGGCACGTAGGTGATAAGTGCAAGGCATAGCAATAAGATTAATAGAAATGGGATTGAAGCACGGTAAAGATCGAGGATGGGTCTTTCAAATCGTATACTTGCAATGAAGAGGTTTAACCCTACGGGCGGGGTCGAATAACCAATTTCTAGATTCGTCAGAAAGATTATCCCCAAATGTATCGGATGGACATCGTAGGCCTGGGCGATGGGGAGGATCAAAGGCACAACTAGGATTAGGGCAGAAAACATGTCGATCATACAGCCGACAGCTAATAGAAATAGGTTGAGCAGGATCAAAAAGAGCCAACGGTTGTCGATGTGCGTTTGAATCGAACGAAGTAACTGAGCCGGAATTTCTGCATCGATTAGATAGCTCGTATAGGCCATTGCCGTAGCCATGACGACGAGGATGCTGCCAAAGAGCACCATGCTGTCCCGAATAATCGTGGGCAGGTTGCCGATTGGTATTTCCCTGCGGATTAGTACTTCGACAATCAAAACATACAAAGTGCTTAGGGCTGCTGCTTCACTAATGGCGATGACGCCACCATAGATGCCCCCTATAATAACTACGGGTAATAAGAGTTCCCAACTGCAATCTAGAAAGGCCTTTGGCAGCTGATTAAAGCCGCCGTGTCGCTCGATTGGAACTATGCGTTTCCCCTGTAGAAAACTATAAGTGGAAAGTGCTGTAATGAGTAGCAATCCTGGCGCTAGGCCGGCGATAAAAAGTTGGTCTACGGGGGTTTCTGAAACTATGGCATATATAATGAGCGGTAGACTTGGTGGAAATAACAGACCGAGACTGCCAGATGTGGTTATAAGGCCCAAGGAAAAAGAATCCGGCATGCGCTGTTGTTGTAATGCGGGTAGCAGCAAGCCGCCCAAGGCGACAATGGTCATGCCCGAAGCCCCGGTGAGGGCGGTAAAAAGAGCGCATATTAAGATTGCCATAATGGCTAAGCCGCCCGGTAACCAGCCGAGTAGGGCCTGTGAAAAGAATACGAGGCGTGCGGGGGCTTTGCTCGCGGCAAGTATAAAGCCCGTCAGAGCAAAGAGCGGGATCGCTGTTAAAGTTGGGGCCTC
>DQLG01000680.1 GCA_015660315.1 Candidatus Latescibacterota bacterium | reverse complement strand
TGAGGAAACCGTGCTCTTCCGGGTCGGTGTGGCGGTCGAAACTCGCCTCAATCGCCGTCAGTCTATCCATCGCCGCGCGCAACTCGGCGATCTCTTGTTGGTCGAGCACGCCGGGAAAGTAGGCGTAGCCATCGTCTTCCATTGCCTGGACGTATCCCGCCAGATCGGACCGCGCTTTGAGCGGTAAAGCCGTTGTCATAAATTATACCCCTACTTCTTAAGGACCCGCGGCGACCCACGGCGTCTTCTCTACACGGTAATATGCCGTTTTAGGAGTTGGTCTCCAGCGTAGCGGAAATTGCCGCTGCATCGAACTCCCGCAGCGCAGCGGCGACCTGCTGCTCTTGCGGACCTAGGTTGGTCAATTTGTTAAGGAGGGCCATATGCGCGGTCATCTTTTGCCACTGGGCCGTTTCTGTGAGTACATCGCGCATATCCTCGGGCAGTTCAACTGTATCCATGTCCACGGCTGCAGATTCCGAACCAATCTCGACATAGGTGTATTTTACCCCCAGCAGTGTCCCCAAGCAAGCGTAGAGCCGCTCGGCTAATACAAGGTTCCTCCAAAAAAGCGTCAAAGCCTAAAGTATAGGTAGTGCTTTTTTCTTAATCTAAGACCGAAGCCGATACCGCAACAATTTTCATTACCGCTTTGCCCCACTCGTCCCAAAGTTTTTGCGCGGCGGCCATACCGTCCATGCCCGGCGGCGCCGCCGCTGGCCAAACTCGCCCCGGCTCAGCGAAAGACTGCACCAGGGTTTTAGTCGCATCCAATGCAAACAGCGCCTCTTATCCATGGAGACGAGCGATGAACGTCCTGTTGGCAGAAAACGCCGAGGGCATGCGCAACCTAGTGATCACGATGCTATACATTGGTCGTATTATGGGCTGGATGGGGGGAAAACGCGTACGCTCTCGGAGATCGGCCGAGCTTGGGGGGTGTCGCGCGAATGAGCAAGCCAGATCAGGGACTCGGCGCTGGAAAAAAATTAAACAAGGACATCCGCATGAAGAGTCAGGCTATCTGTATTGATCGTGCTGATCACTCAATGGTCCAAGCGACCGATGTCAAAGAACCGGACCAACATCAGATTTTGATACAATCATTGCCATCAGTCTTGCCTGCTTTCGAAAACCATCCGCCGCATCGCCACGACGATGTCGAGCTAGTCGCGGAATAAGCTGCGGTCACTCGACACATACTCCATATCTTCTACTAGCAACAACCCACCTGGCTCTAACCAGGGCGAAGGGATCGCGCTGATGCGCCAACACCAAACGACAGAACAGCAAATCCGCCGGCCTGAGCAGAAAGGGCTTCTGCGTCAAATCGTGCGTCAGTAACGCCACACCGTACGGCGCCGCCAGATCACTGTCTGCAAATAGATACTTGCCATGATTCACTCTTGTTAGAACACAAAAAAACCGCGGACACATATGTCCGCGGTTTAGATATTTGCTATGCAATATTGCGAGTCAGAAATCACTCAGCTTATAGTAGGCATCTATCCCTGACCGCGGTTGTCGTCGCGGCGCCACCAAAAAGCTATGGTTGAGATTAAGCGCATTGTTTTTTTATTGTCGGGCAATATAGACGCGGCGCTCGCACCATGTCAATAACGGATTCCGTTCGACGACTCTATTAATTTACGAGAGTCTAATAGTACGGATTTTCACCCGAGCCGTGATCGGTCGCATCAACAACTTCCTCCACCTCGGGCACCGCCTCCTTGATCGAACGGACGATGCCTTCTTTGAGCGTCACATCGGCCTGCCCGCAGCCCTGACACCCACCACCCAACTGCACGACAACCGTTTTGTCTTTGATATCGACCAAGGTCACCACCCCACCATGCGAAGCCACCCCCGGGTTAATCTGCGTCTCAATGACCTTGTGCACCGCTTCGGCCATCGGCCCCGAGAGGTGGGCGGGCATCTTGCGCAGGCTTTCGATCTTAAAACCCGCGCCCATCAAACCGTCGACATAATCGACCTTTGCCTCGAGCAATAGATCCGCGCTGTCGGCAGCGATATACACATCAAAGCCATTGAATGTCGCGATTTCATCTTCGTCATCGAGCTGCTCGTCGGAGACAAAAGCCAACTTGTAGTCGACTTGCTGTGCCGCGTCGAGCCGGGCGCCGATGCGCAAACCTTTGACTGGTTTCTCGCTCTCGCTGATGAGTTCGGCAATTTTCTTTTCAGCTGCTTCGGTAATAGTAAGCATCGTCTATCCTTATGGGTGCATGCACTAAGACGTGCGGGGAATGTACGAGTCACCCAAGAAGAGTCAAGTCGGCACGCATAGCGCAATAAGCGGCAAATTTTCCATTATTAGTATATTTTTCCCCTTTTACCAACGTCAGCGCTCATAGTTTTATTGGTTGTAAATATATTATTTATAAATATTTATGATCAGCAAAGGCACTGAGGCATGATCCTTGCGTAGCAACCCAGTACAAGTACTTAACGCAAGGAAGGCTGTAGCATGGTTGCTCTGCGCGATACCCGCACGACTTGGCTCGCTTATGCCCTCGTATTAGCACTGTTGGCCGTTGTGGCCTACGGCGGCCTCGCTAGCCAAGCACTAGATACCGACGATTTTGAGTATTTGCGCGATGCCAACGCCGCGAACCAAGATCTCTCGCTGCTCTTTTCTACCGACCGCGAATTGCCCGGCCGCCCGATAGCCGAAGTCATCTTTCTGTTGGGCCACAAGCTCTGGGGCCAAGATCCAACGCCCTACCATCTGCTGCTCGTCAGTCTACATCTTTTGACCAGCCTACTGCTCGCCCAGACCTTTCGCCGCCTAGGAGCCAATCTCGAAATAAGCCTGGCGGGCGGCCTGCTCTTTTTGCTCAATGTCGCGCATTTGCGCGCGGTGCAATGGATCGCCTGCCTAGTCTATCCGCTCGCGCTGAGCCTGGCGCTGGTAGCGATCCTGCTCTTTATGCGCTATCTGGCCAGCGAACGGCGCTTGCTGCTCGTCGCGGCGGCCTTGCTGCAAACCGTGGCGATATTTGCGCACGCGGGTTCGATCTGCGCCGCGCCTTTTTGCCTATACCTGGCTTGGCGGCGCTATCAACGGCCCGGCGCAGCCGCCCCCTTGCTGGCGGTAGCCATCCTGGTTCCGGGCCTATTGCACTTCCTCTATCCGCAGGCGCCGCAAGCCCGCGAGACGCTCTCCATCGCCGATCCCATCGCCGCCTTTGGCCTGTTCCTCGGCTATATGGGCCGTTGCCTCGACTCCGCCCACTGGCTCGTCGCCAGCGAAATCCAACCCTGGGAAATGATCGTGGGCGCAGTCGTATTGCTCGGTCTCGGTTGGCTCGTCGTCCGCCGCACCGGCCCCGAAGCTGATTGGGGGCTCTTTGCCCTCTTGGCCCTTATGCCCTTCGTCGCCCGCGAGACGGTTGAACCCTCACGCTTTTTCTACTTGAGCTCGGCCGGCAGTTCACTGGTCCTGGCATGGTTGCTGCACACGGGCATTGTCAGTCTCCAGCATTTTGTCGGCGCCTGGTTTCGTCCGCTCGCCTGGGGCATCGCACTCTCGGGCCTTGTCGCTACCAGCCTATTCTCGCTACACAAAGCCGAAACACTCGCCTATTATTCTTCCGGTCGATCTTACGATGCGCGCTTGCAGCATCAACAAGCCCTGAAATTGTACAAAAAAGCCATCGCCCGCGACCCCAACCTAATTCCCATTGACGGCTACGCCCGCATGGCCGTCGCCGGTTATCGCTACGGTGACACCTGCCAGATTGAATTAAATCGCGGCATCTCGATCTACCCAAATATTGCGGCTTTGTATGTGCTCGCTAGCATCGGCGAGTACCTCCAGACTGACCCTGCCCGCTACCAGCGCGCCGACGCCGTTGTCAATGCCGTCTTAGAAAAAACGTCCAAACCTGCCGAATTGCAGCGCCAAGGGGCCGTCGCCTTGCAGCACATCGGCCTCTACTACGCCGAGAAGGGGCAGAGCAAACGGGCCGTCAAAGCCTTCGAGCGGGCGCTGGATCTGAGACCCGACTACGAACTCGCCCTCGGCGGTCTGGCGGAAGTATACAAACGCAGGGGCCAAACCGCGCAGGCGATAGACTACTATCGCCGTTTTCTACAAGCCCGCCCGAATATGGCCATCGGCCACTTTAGCCTGGCCAATCTACTGATCAAGAAAAAAGACCTGCCGGCCGCGATCACCGCCATCGAACGAGGCGTCGCCCTCGAAGCCCATCATCCCGGGCCCTGGTTTAAACTCGCGCAACTCCACCGGGCCGTTAAGCATCCGGCCGAGGCGGAGAACGCCATTCGCAAAGCCCTGGCCTCCGCCTCCAACAAAAGAGAATACTGGATCGAGTGTGGTCATATCGCCTATCTCTACCACAACCTCGGCCAACTGCAAAAAGCCCTGGCCCTCTACAAAGAGGTGACCAAAGCCATACCTGCCTACCCATCGGCTCATTTCAATCTGGGTTTATTGCAATATCGGGAAGGTCGCTACGCGGAGGCTGTCGATTCCCTGCGCCAAGTCGTGCAGCTATCGCCCGAGGACGAAGAAGCCCAGCGGGTACTCGCACTGGCGACGGCACGTATGGAAAACGCCGTCTCTGCCTTGGTCGCAAGCGTCAACGAAGGTTAGAGCCGGGGGTCGACCGGTTCGCTCTCCAACGCCAAAACACCAAAGACGCACTCGTGCACCCGGCGCAACGGCTGCCCATCAACCAGACGCTCTAGCCCCTCAATCCCCAGCGCGAATTCTCTGAGCGCCAACGCCTGCTTGCCCTTGACATTGCGCCCGCGCAATAGCCCCAGGCTTTCCACGTATTCTGGTCCGTAGATCAAGCGCAAATACTCGCGCCCCCGGCACTTGATCGCCGGCTGCGCCAGACCACGTTCGTCCGTCGCGACAAAATCCAATGGCTTGGCGACCAGTCCTTCGCCGCCCTTCGCCGTCAACGCCTGCCACCACTCAACCACCGACGCACAGCTTTCTTCATCGTCTAAGACTACCCGTCGATGCGCCGTCGCATACAACAAATCCGATCCCGCGGCACAAAGCCCGGCGAGCGTTTCCATATGCCACACATGCGTCTTATCGCTATGCACCCGCCCCTCACTGGCCAGCAAGTGGAAGGGTGCTAACTTGAGATCGGTCAGCGAATGCACAGGCCAGCAATAGGCGCGATACGCCGCCGCATAGCGCTCCACCGACTCGGCCCGGCCACGACAACGCGCCAGTAACTCGTCCACCATCACACCACGCGCCGTCGCGCTTTCCAACGCGGTCACCGACGAGGCCAGCGAGACGCGCGCCGCCGCACCGACCGCCGCGTACTGGTCTTCTAATAACTGTTGTGCCTTACTCGACCAGGGCATCAACTCGGCATCGAGCACTGCCCAATCCGTCGCCAGTTCGTCCCACAAGCCGCTGCGGTCAAAAGCCTGCCGCACATGCTCCAGCAAGCCCGTCTCCAGATCCGGGTCGGCGAAAAAACGCCGCCCCGTGCGCGTATAACAAATGCCTGCCGCCCCATCCTCAACCCCGAAGCGCCGCCGCGCCGCCGCCGCATCGCGGCAAACGACCAGCACCGTGCGCGAGCCCATATGCTTTTCCTCGCAAAGCAACTCCTTGACCCCACTGCGGCGATAGTAGGCCAAAACCTCATCGGGGTGTTCGAGCATATCGGTGCGGGCGCTGGTGCGCGGCGGGGCCATCGTCGGCGGCAGGTAGACCAGCCACTTGGGGTCGACGGCAAAACGGCTCATCACCTCCAGCGCCGCCGCCGCCCGTTCCTCGCGAATCGTGACCCGCCCCATCAACCGCGTCTCGACGCGTCCGCCACCGGTAAAATCCGCTAGGTCGAGCACCTCGTCGTTCTCTTGCTGCGCCGACAGAGACGCGTCCTGTAAAAAAGGCCGCACCGGATCGGCGTACTGCGCCTCGGCCGGTAGCGATACCAGCTCCAGCTCCGGATAGCGCAGCGCCGTCAGCGCACCACCAAAGACACAGCCGGTATCGATATTAATCGTATTATTGAGCCACTCGGCGCGCGCCACCGGCGTATGCCCGTAGACCACGCGCGCAGCCCCGCGATACTCGGCTGCCCAGTTGCCGCGCACCGGCAAACCGAACTCGTCCTGCTCGCCGGTCGTCTCGCCATACAGGGCAAACGAACGCACCGCCCCCGAAGCGCGCCCGGCCATCTCCTCTTTCATGCCCGCGTGCGCGACGACCAGCGCGCCGCCATCGAGCACACAGTGACTGATCAGTCCATCGAGAAATGCCTCTACCTCGCTCCTAAACTCCGCCGTCTCGCCTGCGAGTTGTAAGAGCGTCTCCTCAAGACCATAGGTCCGCCGCACCTTCCGCCCCCTTAGCGCGCGGACCAAGCGCTCATCGTGGTTGCCCGGTACGCAAATCGCCGACCCGGCCTTTACCATCCGCATCACCAGTGCCAGCACGCGCGGCGCATCCTGGCCGCGATCGACCAAGTCGCCGACAAACACGGCTTTGCGCCCTGGCGGCGGTTGCACCTTCTCCCCTGCGATATCGTAGCCAAGTTCAGTGAGCAACCGCTCTAACTCGACAAAACACCCGTGCACATCGCCAATAATGTCGAACGGTCCAACCTCTTCGCGCCGGTCGGTCCACAGTTTCTCGCGCACGACCGAAACCCTGGTGGCCTCCTCGGCTGAGCGCAATACGAACGTGCGGCGAAAACCCTCCGCCTTGAGGCGTTTGAGCGAGCGCCGCAGTTGCTTGTGTTGTTGCGGGATCACGTGCTCACCGAGGTTGCGGTCGGCGCGCGCGGCGTTGCGCTCTTTACAAAGCACCTCCGGCACATCGAGCACGATCGCCACGGTCTGCGCGTGGTAGCGCTTCGCCAGATCTACTAATCCCTTGCGGGCAGAGGGTTGCACATTCGTCGCGTCAACAACCGTCAGATACCCGCGCGCCAGACGGCGGGCAGCGACAAAATGCAAGGCAGAAAAAGCATCTTCGGTTGCCTCAAGACTATTCTCGTCGTCCGAGACCATCGCACGAAAAAAGTCGGAGGAAAGCACCTCGGTCGGCGCAAAATGGTCCCGTGCGAAGGTCGACTTGCCCGAGCCGGAAACGCCGATTAGCACCACCAACGAGAGTGCGGGTACCGCTACGGTGATCTCTGCGTCAACCATTAGCGCCCGCCCGCGTAAAAACCGCCATCTGCGTCGGCGCGCCCAAGCCCTCGTCCTCCGACCCGACCGGCGCAAAACGCGCCGTATAACCGTAGTGCTCACCAACGCGTTGCACCCATGCGGCAAACTCCGCCCGGCTCCACTCAAAGCGATGGTCCGGATGGCGAAACTTGCCCGCCGGCAAGCTCTGCCAATGCGCGTTATAATCGGCGTTAGGCGTGGTCACCACCACGGATCCTGGCCGGGCGAACTCGAATACCGCCCGCTCGCAAGCCTGCAAACGCGGCGGATCAAGATGCTCGATGACCTCGACCAACGCCGCCGCGTCATAATCGGTGAGCCGGCGGTCACGATAAGCTAGCGAGCCCTGAAAAACCTCCACCCGCTCACCGCGCGGTAAACGCTCGAGCCGACGCCGAGCCCTAGTCAACGCCTGTGTCGACACATCCATCCCGGTGATGTCCGCAAATTGGCCTTCTGCCGCCAATAGCTCCAATAACCGACCCTCACCACAGCCCAAATCGAGCACCCGTTTGGCCCCGCTCTGCCTTAGTGTTTGCAACACGACCTGCAAACGCTGTTGGTTCAGGCTCAGCTCCGCTTCCAAAGCCTCTTCACCTGCGGCAGTCTCCACCTCATCCTCATCCTCCACCAACAGCCGCGACAGCGCTTCCTGCTTCAGACCCCGCTGATGTTTCAAATAACGCTCGATGACCAAGTCGCGCAGGGGATGGTCCGCCAGCCACTCTTCGCCCCGCCGCATCAACTTGTCGATCTCCTCGTCCCCCACGTAGTAGTGTTTATTGTCGTCGAGCACCGGCACCAGCACATATAAGTGCGCCAGCAATTCTTTTAGCGGCATTGTCACCGACAACTCGACCTCGTAATAAGGGCTCTGCCCCCATTGCGGAAAATGCGCGTCGAGCAACGATCCCTTAGCCTCTACCGCATATCCCAAGGGCTCAAAAAGCTCGCGCAACAGTGCTTCACCCCCGCGACAGGGCAATGCGCTAAACCGCACCTTAAGCGGCATCTGCATCTCCACTAGCTCGGGCCGATCCTTGCATTGTCCGTTCAATGCCGAAGAAAAGACCCGGGCAATCGCCACGCTGGTAAACGACGAAGCCGCATAGGGCCGGTCGTTGACATACGAGGCCAGCGCGAAACTGGACGCCGAAGGGCCCCGCTTGAGCTTGACCAGGTCAATATCTAATAGCAGGGCAGCCGTACAGCTTTCGCTTGACGCTTCGGGATAAAAGACATGCGCCGTGCCGCAAGACAAATCAAAGGCCTGGGCGCGATCCGGGTGCTTGTGCAGCAAGTAACCGAGATCGGTGGCCGGTTGGTGGGTGGTCGTAATTGTGAGAAACATAAGCTATAATTCCGTATATTAAGTCTGTCTGGGAAATCACCCTGTGCGCAAAACGACGGCCAAAGCGGATTTTTCAGATAGACTTAAAATAGAAACGAGCCGCCGAGCAATCATGTCAACCCCACAACGGTCCGTCCGCCGCTAACCATATAAACTTGACAAAAGCCCGCGTAAACACCCAATTATGGGGTGCGTTCATCGCCAACACTCGTTAAAAAAGGCGCAAATCCCATGTCAACCCCCCCTTTCAGGAAGCCATCTATGGTCCAGCTACCCAAGCCCCTGCTTATCGTTATCGCCGTCGTCTTCGTCTTTATCGTCTTCGGCTCCAGGTTTTATCAGAGCGTGCCCGCCGGCCACGTCGCCGTCGCCACCCTCTTCGGCGAAGTCCAACCCAAGCACTTCACCGAAGGCCTGCACATTCCCGTCAACCCGCTTTTCGACTGGTATTTCTACGATGTGCGCCAGAAGACGCACTCCGAAACCTCGAATGTGCCCAGCCAAGATCAGTTGCAGACCAAGATCGACGTCAGTGTGCAGTATCGCCTCGTCGGCGATCAAACGCCGAGTATCCTAAAAGAAACCGGTAGCATTAACCAGGTGATCGCCGTGCACGTCGTGCCGCAACTACGTTCGCAGATCCGCGAACAGGGCAAAACCATCAAGCGCGCCGAGGACTTCTTCCTCGAAGAAACGCAAAACACCCTGCAGGTCGCCCTGCTCTCAGGATTAAGAGAGTACTTGGGCAGCAAGGGGGTCGAGGTGGAGGCCGTGCTGATTCGCGATATTACCCTGCCGCCCTTTATCATCAAGGCTATTGAGGGCAAGAAGGAGCGCGAGCAAGAGGTCGAAAAGCAAAAGGCCGAGCTCGAGCGCTACCATACCGAGCAGCAGCAGAAGATCGCCCTGGCCATAGCCGAAAAAGACGCCGCCTCCGCCAAAGCCGAAGAGCGCCGCCTGCTTGCCGACGCCCGGGCCTATGAGATCACCAAGATCAACGAGGCGATCGGCAAGAATCCCAATTACGTCAAACTGCAGGCGCTCGAAGCCCTGCAAGCGATCTCCAAGGATCCGGCCGCCAAGATCTATTTCATCAATGGCGACAGCCCACAGCCGCTGCCGTTGATGCACTTGGGCGATATAAAATAAAAGAGCGATTCATACAATCCACATAGGGGCGGCCCATAATAGGACGCCCCTATGTGGAGCATGCTTCGACTAATCGCTTGATCCACTTATCAGACCACCCGCATAAAACAAGCGATCCGCTGCATATTGCCCGCTTCTCGTATAATGTCGCAGACCACAATCTCCCGTATAGCGCAGCGCAGCGGTACTCATCATATCCGGTGTTATCGTTAGTCCTATATTAACATTGACTTATATCACCGGGCATTGAGGAGAATAACCATGCCGCGCGTCGCCTTTGTCATGCATGTCAAAGAAGGCCAAGAAGAAGAATATATCCGCCGCCACCGTGAAGTCTGGCCCGCCGTCTTAGCCGACCTCGAAAAAGCCGGCGTGCAGCAGATGAACATCTTTATGGCCGGACGCCAGCTCTTTCTCTATATGGAAGTCGACGACTACGCCGAAGCCTCCCGCATCCTCGCACAAAGCCCCGAGTCGCTGCGTTGGGAAGAATCTATGGCGTCCATCATAGACGACGCCGGCGGTGAAACCTACGACCCGGAAAACCCCTATCCGGACAGCCTGCCCGAGGTCTTCTACTGGCAAAAGGCAGAACGCTAATGGCCGCGCTCACAGGACAAGTCGCCCTGATTACCGGGGCCGGCTCGGGCATAGGCCAGGCCACCGCGGTGCTCTTCGCCAAAGAAGGCGCGACGGTCGTCGTTGTCGACATCGACGAGCCCGGCGGCGAAGAAACGGTCGCGCAAATCCGCGCCGAGGGCGGCGAAGCCCTTTTCGAACGCACCGATGTCGCCAAGGCCGACGACGCCCAACGCATGGTGCAACGGACCATCGACACCTACGGCCGCCTCGACATCCTGCACAACAACGCCGGCGTGGTTGCCGTCAAATTCCTCGAGGATATGGCGGAAGAAGAGTGGGACTGGTTGATGGGCGTCAACCTCAAAGCCATTTTCCTGGCCGTCAAATACGCCGTGCCGCATATGAAGGCCCAGGGTTCGGGCTGTATTATCAACACCGGCTCGACCAGCAGCTTTGAAGGCCAATATATGACCCCGGCCTACTGCGCCTCCAAAGGAGCCGTCGTACAGTTGAGCAAGACCCTCGCGCTCGACTACGCGCAATACAAGATCCGCGTCAATGCCGTCTGCCCCGGCACCGTCGACACCCCACTGGTGCGCCAACATATCGAAAACAGCCCCGACCCCGCCCGCACCGAAGCAATCGAAAAGCAGCTCATCCCCCTAAAGCGCTTTTTGCAACCCGAAGAAGTCGCGCACGCGGCCCTCTACCTGGCCTCGGACCAGGCGCGCGGCATCACCGGTTCGGCGTTGGTCATCGATGGGGGTACTCTTGCGGGATATGTCGACTGATCGATTGCTAAGAAACGATCTTAAAGTGCCTGCCGGAGGGCAGCCCGGCCCACCAAAGCTAACCCTACCGCGGATCCCCCACCCGCCACCGATGCCTCTCCACCCCCTCCATATGCAACTCCACCCCCCACCCCGGCC
>DQLG01000203.1 GCA_015660315.1 Candidatus Latescibacterota bacterium | reverse complement strand
CGCTGCTGTCGCGCCAACTCGTCTGTCGTTTGTGGTCGCGATACCAGGAGAGCAAATGGGTACGGAATTCACGGGTGACGGCCGAGTCATCTAAGAGTTTTTTCACCGTGTGTTCTGCAGCATCGCACGCACAGCCTCCGGCCAGCCCTCCTGCGGAAGGGCCTTCAGCCGCTCGGTCTTTTCTGCGGCCAACAACCCCTCAAAGACCGCCTCCTCAGCCGCAAAGGCAGCTGAGGCAAAAAGTGGATAGAGCCCTTCCTCATCCACAGACAGCACGTCAATCGTCGGCCCTTGGCGTTCTTGTTGCACAATACCTGTGGTCGAAAAAGCCAACACCAACCCTTCGCGCGTATACGGTCCCCATAAACCTGCTGCGGCCAGCCCCAATGCCGCGCGGCCGGCAAGACGCTCAAGCTGGCGCGGGATCAAGGGTGCATCAGTCGCGACGATCGCCACAAAGGTATCCGGCCCGTCGGGCTCACTGCCTGCGGGCAATGAATAACCGCCGATCCGCAATGCACCGGCACGACCGCCGTTAACCGCCAGCAAAACCCCCGTGGTATAATCGCCGGCCATACGCGAAGCCGTACCGACTCCGCCCTTATAACCAAAGGCCTGCAACCCACCACCAATGCCGGCGTCACCCATCACCACTTTATCCGCGCGGGCATTAGCCAGCGCCTCGTGTACATAGGCCTGGGTCAACTGCTCATAAGTTAAAGCTGGCTCGTTATAAGCCGTATCATCGACCCCGACGACCACCGGCGGCCAGCCCATCTCCGTACTAAGCTCGGGATCGCGCGCCAGACCATAACTTATCAACGCCTCGTAAACACGGCCGACGACCGGGGCCGGAGCCAAGACGATAGGCGAAGAAAAAGTGCCAAAATCCTCGGCGACGCCGAGCCCACTCATCGCGTCGCCGCCATCGACGGCAAAACGACCAATAAAAAGTTTGCGCTCGGCAATATCGGGAGCATAGGGCACGACGGCTGTAATGCCGGTGCGCAGATTGGCGGCGCGAATATCGGCATGGCCGACGCTAACCCCCCGTACGTCCGTAATCGCATTCTGTCGCCCCGGCAAATAATCGCCGATATTGATGCCCAACGCGCGCAGGCGGCTCATTTTAGCCTCCCGTGGGCGCGCATGACCTCGACTAGACGATATAGCGGCAACGCGTGAATAGTGTTCCCGTCACGCCCCACCATGGTATCGGCCATCGTCAGCGAATTGAGTATCGCCTCCTCCGTCGCTTCGACGACACCCTTATACAAGGCCGAAAGACAGCGGTCCGTCAGCATCCCGACGGAGTGAACTGCAGGCGCCTCGTCAGCCTGTAGACGATTTCCACTGGTGAAAGCCAACACCAAGTCACCGCTGCCAGGAGTCGAGATCGCACCAGTGCGCGCCATACCCAAAGCGACTCGTTTGCAAACCCGTTGCAGTTGGCTGGGAATCAACGGCGCATCGGTGGCAACTACGGCCAGCATCGACTTGGTCTTGCCGCCGCGCTCAGGCGTCAGCTCGGTGATCTCCCGCCCCACCGGAACCCCGTCGACGCGCAACTGCGGTCTCCGCCCAAAATTGGCCTGGACCAGCGTACCGACAGTATAGACTTGGTCACCGCAGGGCACCATGCGCGACGCGGTACCGATGCCCGCCTTGAAGCCATAAGCGCGCATTCCCGTGCCCCCCCCAACACAGCCTTCCGCTACCGGTCCACCGGACGCTGCATTAATCGCCTGGACCGCATGCTCGGGGTGCACATGGCGACCAGTCGTATCATGCAGAAACTTAGCCCAGGTCTCGCCGACGGCCGGCTCTGGGCGCAGACCGCCCTTAAAAAGATCAGGATTCTGTTCCAACATCCATCCCATCGCCCCATCGTAGATCGCACCAACACTCGAAGTATTCGTGAAAAGTACCGGCGCCCCCAACAAACCAGTGCGCCGCACCGCGCCCATACCCGTCAACTCGCCATTGCCATTGAGCGTAAAGTCAGCGGCGAAAACCGGTGACCGCGACAGATCGCCCCCGTGCGGCAGAATTGCCGTCACCCCGGTGCGCACCGGCCCCTCCCCTTCAACCAACGGGCCCTCACCCTTGATCAACGTCACATGCCCGACCTTCACCCCCACGACATCGGTGATCGCGTTATGTTCGCCCGGTTGCAAATCGCCAATCACTATCCCCAGTTCGCGCAGACGCACCCGCCGCTCGGCGGTTAGCGCATCGGCGCCCCCTGTAAAACCCAATATCGGCAGCGCCGCCGCGCCCAAGCCCATACCGAGAAAGGTTCGCCGGTCTATTTCAGAGCGCTTGGACAATTTCATCGCCTAATTCACCTGTGCTCATCTTACCGCCTAGATCCGGCGTGCCCACACCAGCTTCCGCAATCACCCCGCGCACGGCCGCTTCAATGCGATCGGCGCCTTGCGTCGCCGCAGGATCATCATGCCGATCGCCCAACCAGCGCAACATCAAACCCGCCGACAAAATCGTCGCCAGCGGATTGGCCAGCTCTTGCCCGGCGATATCCGGCGCGGTGCCGTGCGAAGGTTGGAAGACGGCTGAATCCTCGCCGATATCCCCCGAAGGGGCCATGCCCAGACCGCCGACCAAACCGGCCGCCAGATCCGAAATAATATCCCCGTACATATTCTCGGAAACCATCACATCATAAGTCGCCGGCCGCTGCACCAAATACATACTCAAGGCATCGACATAAGCATAGTCGCGCTCGATCTCTGGATAGGCCTCGCCGACCTCATCGAATACGCGGCGGAAAAAGGCCATCGACTTGAAGACATTCGCCTTGTCGACACAGGTCACCTTCATCGGATCCCTGCCGCGCCGCCTGGCCAACTCGAAAGCATAGCGCACCACCCGCTCTGTGCCCGAACGGGTAATCACCATCGAATCGACCGCGACCTCTCCCCTCAACTCGATCCCACCGTTCATCGAAGCGAATAGCCCTTCGACATTTTCCCGCAAAATAACAAAGTCGATATCTCCCGCGCCCAAGCCCTTGAGCGGCGAGTGCTCGGCTGCGTACAAATAAATCGGTCGCACCCCCGCATACAGATCCAATTCAATACGCAAATCAATCTGCGGCCGCATCTCCGTGCCATCCGGCCAACGCACATGCGGCAACCCCATCGCCCCAAGCAATACTGCATCGGCCCGGCGACAGGCCTCTACACTCTCCTTCGGCAATGGGTTACCCTGCTCCAAATAACACCCTGCCCCGCACGGCGAATCGGTGAAGTTGAAATCTGGCGTCCCTAGAGCCTCAAGCACCTTCAGCGTCTCATCGACTACTTCCGGACCAATACCGTCGCCCTTGAGCACGGCGATGTCGTAGGTCTTACCGGCCATAGCAATCTTCTTCCTCTATTTTTTAAAGATACTTCAAACACAGAAGTAGCAGAGGGGATTTCGAGGATATACCTGTAGCGGCTTGCTAACTCCTGATTTGGCAGGACAGCAAAATCAGGGGTTAGCCCTCGGAGCCCGCCAGAGATGGCGGGCGAGAATCAGCGAAGGTATACCCTCGCTGATTCCCGTTCACCTCCAAAACTAACGCCTCAACTCCACAAGCGATCGTGCGCCCGCTCGTTATCCCAAGCCTCCGTAGAAGCAAAAACCTCCGGATTGCCTGGATCGGAAAACTCGCGTAACACATCTTCATTCAGCCCGGTGAAACCCAACCCCGGCCCCTCCGGTACCGCGATATAACCGTTCTCAATCAGCGGTACCGGCAAGCCCTCGACCAAGCTGCTCCACTGCTCCAACTGATCGACCGAATGATTTTCCAGCACCATGAAATTCTCCGTCGCCGCGGCGCAGTGCACCGAAGCCAGTGCCGCAATCGGTGACATCGCCATATGCAGCGCCATAGCCACACCGTGATCTTGGGCCAGATCGCCGATCTTCTTCGTTTCTAAAATGCCGCCGGAAGAAGCCAAATCGGGATGCGCGACGGCGATGGCACGATTTTCAAACAATGGCAGGAAATCTTCTTTGAGATAGATGTCCTCGCCCGTGCACACCGGCGTATCCACCGCGTCGGCCAAACGCTTCCACTGATCGGGAAACTGCCAAGGGATCATGTCCTCGTACCAGGCCAGACTGAACTGATCCAAGGCCTTACCCAGGCGGATGCAGGATTCGACGCCGATATGGCCGAAGTGGTCGACGGCCAAGGGAACCTCATAACCGATCACCTCGCGCACCTGCGCGACATACTCGCAGAGGATATCGATGCCTTTGTTCGAGATCTGAATACCGGTGAACTGGTGCATGATATGATTGGTACCCAACATGCCCGGCGGCGCGATCAACGCGTTTTCCACCCCTTTGAGCAAACCGATACCGACATCCATCTTGAGAAAGCCGAAGCCGTTATCCATACGCTCTTTAAGCAACATACCCATCTCCTTGCCGTCGCGCCGCGAAGGCGTATCGCAGTAGCAGAGGATCTGGTCGCGGAACTTGCCGCCGGCCAACTGGTAGGCCGGCACGCCATAGGCCTTGCCGGCCAGGTCCATCAGCGCCATCTCGACGCCGCAGACGCCACCGGCTTGGCGCGCGTGGTGCCCGAACTGTTTGATTTTGCGGAAAACCTTGTCGACATTGCAGGGATTTTCACCGATCAGGCGGCTTTTGAGAATCAGCGCATAGGTCTCGCTACCGCCGTCGCGCACTTCGCCATAGCCCGAAATGCCCTGGTTGGTATCAATGCGGATAATTGTCGAACGAAAGGGCGCGCCGCGCAAATTGGCGATGCGCATATCGGTGATCCGCAGATCCGAAGGTTTTGAACTCGTGTTGACATTTGCTTCGACACTGTCTGTCATCCTTGCCTCCATATATTGTTCAGATATATTAGTAAACCGACTCCAAAGAATATTCCCCCCGCATTTTCTCGTCAACTCCAATACTAGTTAGGTAATCGTTATGAAGCTCAAGGACAAAGTAGCGCTGATAACAGGCGGCAGCAGTGGTATCGGCCGAGCAGCAGCCGTGGCCATGGCGCGCGAGGGAGCGAAAGTAGCGCTCACCGCACGCCGAGCAGAGCGCTGCCAGGAAGCCGTCGATGAAATCGAAGGAATGGGCGGCGAAGCGTTGGCCTTGCCCGGCGACGTAGCCGATGCCGAGCACGTCGAAGCCCTCGTCGCGGCAACCGTCGAGCGGTGGGGCCGCCTCGACATTGTCGTGCCCAACGCCGGCATCAACGGGGTATTTGCCCCCATCGAGGACATCACCCCCGCAGAATGGGACCAGACCCAAAATATTAACGTGCGTGGTACCTTCCTCACCGTCAAATACGCCATCCCTCACCTGCGCGCAGCTGGCGGCGGCAGCATCGTCGTCGTCTCCTCAGTCAACGGCAACCGGATTTTCTCCAACTTCGGCTTCACCTCCTACTCCTGCTCCAAAGCCGCCCAGGTGACCTTCGCCAAAATGGCCGCCGTCGAGTTGGCGCAATGGGATATCCGTATCAACGTCGTCTGCCCAGGCTGGACCAAAACAAGTATCGGTGAGAACACTTTCGCGCGCGACATCGACAAAATAAAAATCCCCCGCGAATACCCCGAGGGCATGGTCCCGCTGCAACAGCGCCCCGCCAGTTGCGAAGAAGTGGCCAACGCCATTCTCTTTTTGGCGTCGAACGATGCTAGTTATGTCACCGGCACTGAGATTTATGTCGACGGGGCGTTGTCCTTGTTTCAGGGCTAGCGATTAGAGACGGGCAGGGCATGGCCCTCACTCTTGTCGCTCAATGGTCAAAACGCCGCTGGTCGCCCCTGCGCTCCATCTACGGGAATCATCGCCCCATTCACCCAACAGGCCCTCTGCGAAACCAGAAACGCCACCACATCGGCCACCTCTTCAGCTGCGCCTAATCTACCTGCGGGTTGCTCCCGCTCTTCAAAGCGCGCAAAGGCCTCGGGGTTTTCTTCCCGAAAACGCTCCCACCCGCCGCCCGGAAAATAGATCGAACCCGGCGCGACCGCATTGACCCTCACATTGTATTCGGCCAGTTCCAGCGCCAACGCCCCAGCGAGAAAAATCTCCGCCGCCTTCGCGCTGCCGTACTGGGCCCTTGGCCCCGGCTTCCATCCCGAAATCGACGAGACGATCACTATCGCCCCGCCACCGCGTTGCCGCATATGCGGCAACACCACCCGAGTCGCCCGTACCGCATGGAACAGATTTAGATCGAAGGTCTCCGCCCAATCCTCGTCCGTCGAATCGAGCAGGCTCGCCCCACCCACCGAACCACCCACATTATTGATCAGTATATCGACCCCCCCCAACTCCGCGACGCACCGCGCGACCACCGCCTCGATTTCCGGCTGAGAACGCACATCGGCCACCGCGGCAATCGCTTCGACACCACTGGCTTGCAATTCCTGCAATGCACGCGCCAATGGCTCTTCGCTTCGGGCGCAAATCGCCACCTTGCACCCTTCGCCGGCCAACGCCAACGCAATCGAGCGGCCGATCCCGCGGCTGCCGCCGGTAACCAACGCTACTTTATCCGCCAAGCCAAGATCCATTTGCCAACCTCCTTTAGGCGAAACGTGAAAGACCCAGAAATTCTATCGGCTGCCGGGTTTTGCCATCCAGCGCCAATTCGGTCAGTATTTCACCAACCACCGTGGCGAACTTGAAACCGTGGCCTGAAAAACCGGCACCCAAAACCACCGCGGGGCACTCGGGATGAATATCCAAGACAAAATGTTCGTCAGGGGTCAGCGTATACATACAGGCAACGTGCTTCTTCAATTGCGGTTCGAGCGCGGGGAAAAAACGCGACAGAACATCTAACACGCGAGGCTCATCATTAGGCCTCAGTTCGCAGTCGAGCTCCAGCGGATTATCCACCACGTCGTGCGATATATTGTGCTCGGCCAATTTCAACCCCCACGGTTCTTGGGCGGGAAAACCATAAAAATAATGTTCGCCGTCGGCGATAAAAAAACAGGGCAATTCCCCTTGCCGATAACGCTCCACACCACGCCCCCCATACCACAACTGTACTTTGCGCACCGCGCGAGCCGACACGCCCAACCGATGCAGTTCCGGTACCGCCCAAGCGCCAGCGGAGAGAATCAGACGATCGGCGCACAGACGGCGACGATCCGTTTCAACCACCACTCCATCTCCCTCGCCACGCCAGGAGCGCACCACCTCTCCCTCGTAAATAACCGCGCCATACGCTCTGGCCAGATCCGCGTGCCGGCGAACACAGTCTTCCACCCGCAGAAAGCCGCCGAGGGGATCGTAGAAAGCGCTGTAATCCGGCGGCAAGGAAAAATCGGGGTAACGGTTAGCCAATTCGTCCGCGTCGAGTGTCTCATGCGGCAAATCGTGTTGACGATAACAGGCCTCCTGCCCGCGCATCGCCTCGGTCCCGGGATCCCCCGCCAGCAATAGGCCGACTCGGGCAAAAAGCTCCTCCCCGCCTTCAGCTTCCAACTCCTCCCACAGCGTATAGGCACGATGAAGCAAAGGCACGTAGTCCGGGTGCTCCAGATACGCCTTGCGGATTATGCGTGTATCCCCATGCGAAGATCCCCTGTCGTGGGCAATGGCAAAGCGCTCTACGGCACAAGCCCGGACTCCGCGACGGGCCAAATGGTATAGCGCGGCGCTGCCCATCCCCCCCGCACCCACGACAATCGCGTCATATTGTTCCACACCCATTGCCATGCTCCTTCCTATAATTAATGGTCGCTAAAGACTCGTATCCCCGGCGATATACGTCAAGATGTCAAATTCGCGATCTAAAGTTACATACAATGACACGGGCAGTTATTTCTCAGGCGTTTGCGCAATTTCAATTGTCCGGAGTATTCAGATGCGCATCCTGATCATAAACGATGAAGAAAACGTCGGCCTGATTGCCCCCAGCGCCGGCTTCATATGACCAACGAAGCCTTTCACCCCGACTTCACCTATCTTCCTGCAATTGCTCAAGACGCTGCGCGATATTTTTGTCCTGGTCTCGCTACACAACCTAATCATCTTGCGCCTTCTGCCTCCGCGAAGGCCAGGTCGCCTGAGTATCGGCCAGCGCAAAAATTCCCTCCTAAAAGGCAATCACCCTCCCCATTTTCCCACCGTTGCGAGCACCTTGACGTCGCCACGCTCATCAGCGATACTTTGCACACCCCCAACGCGTTTCCACAGGAATTATCCGTGCGCATTGTCACCGGCACTTATCGCGGTCGGCGGATCCCTTCGGGCAACAGCCTGGGCGACATCCGCCTCACCTCTACACGCCTCAAAGAAGCCGTATTCTCCATGCTCGGCCCCGACCTCGACGGCCAGACCTTTCTTGACCTTTGCGCCGGATCCGGCCAGATCGGCCTTGAGGCTCTGAGCCGCGGTGCTACCGTTGAACTCAACGAACCGGACCGCCGTCGACTGAGCCAAATCCGCTCACTGCTCTACGAATGGCGCGCCGGTGTCGCCGCCCTGCATTCGGCCAAAGCCCAGGCTCTGATCCCCAGCGTAGCGAGCGAAAACCGCCGCTTCGACATCATCTATGCCGATCCGCCCTACCACGCCCGCTACGCCGGCTCACCTCTTTTACTCGGGCTAATCGAAGCCCTCGGTGAGTCAACGCTGCTCAACGAAGACGGCCTATTCTTTGCCCAGCACCAGACCGAATTGAGCTTACCCGAATCCAGCGGCCGCCTGCTACGCACCCAACAGCGCACCTACGGCAATACCGCCTTGGCCATTTATCAACTCGCTTGACGCTCGCAAGGGCACCAACTTAGTTCTCTACTATGAAAATCACCAAAATAGAATCTATCCCGGTCCGCGTGCCCAGACCACAAGCCTTCAAAAGCAGCCTCGGCGTACAACAAGCTTCCGAAAATGCGGTGGTGCTCATCCATACCGACGAAGGGCTCACCGGCATCGGCGAAGCCTCCAGCATCTGGGACCGCCGCGGCCGCGGCGAGAGCGAGACCATCAACGAATTTCTCGCACAAACGCTCATTGGCCGCGACCCACTCCGCATCCGCGAAATCGCCGACCATATGGACCAAGTTCTGCACCGCTCTTACCCCGCCAAAGCCGGCATCGAGATGGCCCTCTATGACCTAGTCGGCAAAGCCTATAATGTGCCGGTCTACCAGCTTTTGGGAGGGCAGGTCCGAGACCGCGTATTATTGAGCCATTCGCTGTCGATGGGCGATCCCGCCGAGATCGCCGCACAAGCCCGCCGCCTAGTCGCACAAGGCTACAAGACCCTCAAGGCCAAAATCGGCCGCGATATCGAAGCCGACATTGACGTGCTCGAAGCCATACGCAGCGAGGTCGGCAATCAGATCACCTTGCGCGTCGACGCCAATATGGGTTGGCCGTCGGCGAAAGAAGCCGTGCGCCATATAAAGGAGATCTCGGTCTTCGATTTGGAACTAGTCGAACAGCCCTTACCACCCGACGATATCGAAGGCTTGCGCTTCGTGCGCGAAAGAGTTGACCTCCCGATTATGGCAGACGAAAGTATCTGGACTCCGCACGACGCCATGCACTGCATCCGCCACCAAGCCGTTGACGTCTTCAACGTCTATGTATCGGAGGCCGGCGGATTAGGTTCCGCCGCGCGTATCTTCGCCATCGCCGAAGCCGCGCGCCTGACCTGTATTATCGGCAGTATGCCCGAACTCGGCATCGGCACCGCCGCTCAGGCTCACCTCGCCTTCGCCATGCCCAACCTCGGCTACGCCAGCGACGTCAACGGCTGCGTCTACCACTCCGGCGACGTAATCAACGAAAAACTGCCCATTGCAGACGGCTATATGCTCTTGCCTTCCGGCCCCGGCCTCGGGGTCAGTCTCGACGAGGCTGCCCTCGACGAATACCGGATCGACCGCTAGTGCGCTTCCGTCCCTGCATCGACCTACACCAAGGCCAGGTCAAGCAGATCGTCGGTTCCACACTGCGTGACGGGGCCGTTCCCGAGACAAATTTCGTCGCCGAAAAACCACCCGCTTATTTCGCTAAACTCTACCGGCATGATAACCTGTACGGTGGGCACGTCATCATGCTCGGCCCCGGTAACGAACAAGCCGCAATACATGCGCTCGCCACCTTTCCCGGCGGTCTGCAATTGGGCGGCGGCATCAACGCAAACAACGCCGCCGACTGGCTCGACCGCGGCGCGGCGCAAGTCATCGTCACCTCCTACGCCTTCCGCGACGGCCAACTGCACCGCGACAATCTGCAGCGCGTCGTAGACGCCGCAGGCCGCGAACGCCTGGTCCTCGACCTGAGCTGCGGCCTGCGCGACGGCCGCTATGTCGTTATGACTGACCGTTGGCAGCAGGCCACTGACTTCGAAATCAACGCCGACAATCTGGCCTTTCTCGCCGAATCGTGTTGTGAATTTCTCGTACACGCCACCGACGTCGAAGGCAAGCAACAGGGAGTCGACGAAGAGCTTATTGCGCTATTGGGGGAAATCGCGCCGATACCGACGACCTATGCTGGCGGCGTGCGCAGCCAGGCCGATATCGACGTCATCGACCGACTCGGCCAGGGCAAGCTGGATTTTACGGTTGGATCGGCGCTGGATATTTTCGGGGGGACGGGGCTGAACTACGAAGAGATGGCGGCAGTGAACGGGGCGAAATAGATAATTCATTAATACCCCGCCAGTTGGAAGACATTAATCGCCGTAAAATTGATAATCGCCCAGATCGTGAATAGCAACGCCAACTCCGTCCACAACGACATTCGCTCTTCTTTCGGTACCCGCATCGCCAGATGCAGTACCGCGTAGGCCATCGGGATCAGCAATAGATTATTGGCATTCGCGCCCTTGAGCACGAAGTCCAATGTGCGCGGATCGGCCAGGATAAAGAGCAGCCATAAAAACGGGAAGCCAATCTGCAAGATCCGCACCCAGCGCCGATAATTTTCTTCGCCCGCTAAAGCCCCCACCTGAATTTTTTGCAGGAAGTCTGCGCCGATCCGCCCCGATGACGCGGCGAAAACCAATAGCGTCGAAAAGAGCGTACAGAAACCGCCGAACATAAAGATGTAATAAGCCCAGCCGCCGATGGTCTCGGTAAAGATCAGCGAGACCTGTTCGACGACTTTCATGCCTTCGGGCAAAACCTGCAGTTGATTCAGCACCGACGCGCCCAACAAGTAATAGGCGCAGGTAATCGCCAACGCGATGCCCGTGCACACCCCAGCATCTGTCATCAGTACCCGCATCCAGCCGCGATAACGCGCCCGCCATTCGTCGGAATCCTCTTTTGGTCCAACAAAATCGGGATAGCCCTTTTCGACGATCCAATAAGGATACATAAAAAGCTCGACCGCCGTCGCGCCGACCGATCCCATCAACGCCAGCGCGACAAAAGCCCCCTCGGACGGCATCGCAAAACGAAAGCCCGAGGCGATCTGTTCACCGTCAATCGCATAACTCGTCCCTTGCAAAGCCAGCACCGAGCCGATAACCACTAGGCTGAACGTCGACACCAGAATCGTAACCATCGTCTCCAGGTCTTCGTACAAACCGCGCCAGAGCAAAAGCGACATCACCAGAAAAACCACCACCGCCCATATGTGCTCCGACATAAAGGGGAATATCGTCACCATCAGCCCGGCCACCGAACCCAATATCCCAATCACCGCCACCGTCACCGAGAAATAACCCGCGACACAAAGCCAGGCGATCCACGAGACACCGCGAAAACGCTGGCCAGGCACCTGATCGAGAATATCGATCGTGCTGCTATTGCGCAGAATACACTGCCGCCCCAGTTCGAGTTGGATCGCGTATTTGACCAGACAGGCTAGGATAACGCCCCAGAGAAAGACAAAACCCACTTCCGCGCCCATTCGCGTAGTTACCAACAACTCGCCCGAACCAACCACCGAGCCCGACACTATGACGCCCGGCCCAATATTGCGCAACAGACCACGAGCCCCGGTCGGCGCTTCGCGGATAGCTCTTTGTTCGACTGCCATATAATAATCTCCTTGATAAACCGGGCGCCAATATAGCAAATAAAAAGAGACCATCCAAGTGCGAACCGCGCCTTGTCGCCAGCGGTCCTTTATATTATTGTGCGTATGGCGATGCCGATGCCCTTGATAATGCTAGCTAGGTCGTATTG
>DQLG01000241.1 GCA_015660315.1 Candidatus Latescibacterota bacterium | reverse complement strand
GGCTACTATTCACTTGCGGCTCATTCTTTGTTAGTTTGCTAGACGAATTAACGAAAGGAATCGCATGAACGTCATCTGCATCATGCTCGACTCGCTGCGCACGGACTATGTCGGTGCTTATATGAATGGCAAGGCGCACGCCAAAACCCCTAATATGGACCGTTTCGCCGAAGAAGCGGTTGTCTTCGACAAGGCCTATGCTGGCTCGTTTCCCACGTTGCCGTGTCGTCGCGATCTGTTTACCGGCCGCTGGGGCCATCCTTTCAATACCTGGGACGAGATGGAGCGCGATATTCCGACGCTGGCCGCGAAGCTGCGTTCACAGGGTTATACCACCGGCCTGGTCTTCGACACGCCCATGTTTATGACCCAGGGCAATCATCTAGACCGTGGTTTTGGCTCGATCGAATGGATACGCGGCCAGGGCGGTGAGCCGTGGATTAGCGACGGCTTTGCCGATATTCGGCTGCCCGCCGCCGAGTCCAAGGTCAAGGCAGGTACCAAACGCTATTTGATGAACCAGACTCGGCGGCAGTTCGAGTCGGATTACCTGGGCCCGCGCGTGATCACTGAAGCGGTGCACTGGCTGGAGAAGAATTATCAGCAGGAGCAGTTTTTTCTCTGGATCGACTCGTGGGATCCGCACGAACCGTGGGACCCGCCGCAGTATTATGTCGATCTCTACGATCCGGGTTACGAGGGCGAAGAGGTGATCTACCCGTGGTATGGTTTTTCTAAAGATATTATGAGCGAAAAAGAGCTCAACCACGTTAAAGCGCTCTACGCGGGCGAGGTGACGATGGTCGATCGCTGGTTGGGACGGCTGTTTGAGACGATCGAACTGACCGGGCTCAAAGAGAACACGCTGGTGATGCTGATGTCGGATCATGGACATTATTTTGGCGATCATGGCTTGCAGGGCAAACCATGGGGCGATCTGGGCCAACTCTATGAGCCCATGGCGCATCTGGTGATGATGGTACAGCACCCCGAAGCCAAACCGGGCAGGAGCAGCGGACTGGTGCAGCCGGTGGATTTCTTTCCGACGGTTTGCGCGTTGGCTGGCATAGAGCCGCCGGCGGGTTTACAGGGGCATTCCTTTGCGGCACAGTTGCGCGGCGAGGGCGAGGGTTCGCGGCAATATGCGATCACCGGCCGCAACCTCGACGACTCGTGGGGCACGGTGCCGGCGACGATTACTGACGGCGAATGGAGTTTGATCTATTGGCCGAACAAAGACCTGCAGTACAAGAGTCCACCAGTGCGCACGGAGGCCTATTCGAATATCGGCATGCCCGAACGGCGGGTGGAGGAACTGTTTTATCTGCCCGACGATCCGGGACAGCAAAAGAATGTGCTGACAGAGCATCCGGAAGAAGCGAAACGGTTACACGCGGCGCTCTTGCAACTGATTGCCGAGGCGGGTGTCGAACCGGAGTTGGCGGCCACGTATCAGCGGCCGCCGGGCGATAACTATCATCTGTCCTAGACGCCGCTTGATCGGGTTTAGGTGTCGGGATATATTGACGGTCGGCAACCCCTAAAGGAAGGTATTGGTTATGAGTGATCTGTTTACACCTTTAGATCTGAGCAAAGCCTACAACGCGGGCAGCGGCAATGGCGAGACCGAAGACGGATACCGGTTTTGGCCGGCTTCCGACGAAACACCCGACAATACGCCCTTGGTGAATTTGCCATGGGGCGAGCGAGAATTTTGGGGCGTGCCCTTTAGTCTGGGAGAGGAAGGGGCAGATCAATCCATTGTATTGGTCGCACAAAAGGCCAAAGGCGGGATCGGCGATGCTGCGAGCATTGTCGTTAAAGCCAAAGCGCGGCGAGTGCTTTTTGCGCACGCTTGCGCGCCGGTAGGAGGTGAAGACGTTACGGTCGAGGGCACGGGCGAGGCGATCGGGACCTATCGCGTGGTCTATGCTGACGGTAGCGCGGCCGAACAGCTGTTGCGCCGGCGTTTTGAGGTGCACGACGTGCAGATTCCCTGGGGGCATCATCCCTTTTTGTGTCGCAATTGTCGCAATTATTATGCCGAGCCTTTGAACAGCCGCGCGCAGTCCTATGGCATGACCCAGACGGGTGCTTTTACCCGCGACGGCCACGATATGCAGGGTTGGTGGCTATACGACTGGGAAAACCCCGAGCCGGATAAGGAGGTCGCGACGATCGAGGTGTCGGCGGCTGGTAGCACGGCGCTGGCTTTGGCGGGGATCACACTGTGCCACGAGGTGAGCGATCCTTTTGTCTGGCCCGCCAGGCAAGAGGTGGCGGTCAGGGTCGATGTGAAGGGTGCGCCCGAAGTCGAGATGCAGCGTGGCGAGGTCGTGCGTCAGGATACGCTTTTTGTGCCTAATGCAGATTTTCTCTGTTCGGAAGAATCGGGTTGGGGGCGCGGCGGCCAAGAGCAGGTTGACGGCGGCTATGTGGAGATCCATGGTTCCACCGAAGGCGAGATCAAAGTTAAGGCGGAGGGCGTCGAGGAGAAGATCCGCTGGGGCCAGGTGCTCGAAGAGAAAACGGTCGAACAGGGCAAGGTCAAGATCGAAGTCGTCGGGCCGCGCGGCAAGCAATGGGTGCATGTTAGGGTCGAAGACGCCGATACCGGTCAGCCGGTGGGCACGCGCGTGCATTTTCGCTCGCCACAGGGTGCTTATTTAGCGCCGCACGGCCACCAGGCCGATGTCAATATCGCCTGGTTTGAGGATATGGGTGGCGATTGCAAGACCGGCGGCGTGCCCTACGCCTATATCGACGGTACCTGCCAGATCGATTTACCGGTCGGCCCGGTGTACACCGAAGTGGTGCGCGGCTTCGAATACCAGCCGGTGCGCGAATTGGTCGAGATCAAACCCGGTCAACGAGACCTGACGCTGAAAATCAAACGCGCCTTTGATATGAAGGAGCGTGGTTATTATTCGGGCGATACGCATGTGCACTTTTTGTCTTCGCAGTCGGCGCATCTAGAGGCGGCGGGCGAGGATCTCAATGTGACGCATCTTTTGGCCAGCCAATGGGGGCGGCTTTTTACCTCGTGGGAGGAATTTACCGGTGGGCTGTCGCCGACTAGCAGCGACGAGCATATGGTGTGGGTCAGCCAGGAGAATCGCCAGCACGTGCTCGGGCATATCAGCCTGCTCGGTCTCAAGGATATGATCGCGCCGATGTGCACCGGCGGGGCCAACGAAGACTGGATCGGCGGCGCGGTCGAGGCGCTGATGGCCGATTGGGCCGAGGCCTGCAAAAAACAGGGCGGTTTGGTGATTATGCCGCATATGCCGTTGCCCGATTTTGAGAACGCGGCCAATATCGTACTCGGCCACGCCGATGGCGCGGAGATGTGTTGGGTCTGGGAGGGCGAGAAAGTTAGCTCGGCGGAGAAGGGCTATTATCGCTGGTTAAATGTGGGGCAGAAATTGCCGATCGTCGGCGGTACTGATAAGATGTCGAATGGGCGAATTTTGGGCGGCTCCAGAACGTATGCCAAGTTGCGCGACGATGAAGAATTTACCTTCGACAATTGGTGCCAGGCGGTGAAGCGAGGCCAGACTTTCGCCAGCACCGGCGCGGTGATCGATCTCAAAATCGAAGGCCGGGAGATGGGCGAGGAGATCCACTTGCCGGGCAATGGGGGTACGGTCGAGGTGGAGGCAGTAGCCGAAAGCGTCTGGCCGCTTACCGGTTTGGAATTGATCTGCAATGGCGAGGGAGTCGCGCGCGAGATCGAAAAGGACGGTACCAACCAGATCAAACTCAAGTTTAAGCTCAAGACCGAGCTTTCGTGTTGGGTGGTAGCGCGTTGTTGGGGATCGCACTACACCGACGCTGGGCCAGTGATGGCGCACTCCTCGCCGATCTATATCGACGTGGGCAAGCGCTGCGCCTTCGTGCCGACCGAGGGCAATTATCTCTTGACGCATATGGAAGGCGGCATCGCCTGGGCCGAGCAGATCGGCGTCTTCCGCGACGAGAAAATACGCCAGCGTTTGATTGGCGTATTTAATGAAGCCAAGGGCGAACTGATGCGCCGGATGCAATAGTCTCGTCCAAACCAGTGAAGACCGCCAATAAATACAATAGTCCCATCCAAACCAGTGAAGACCGCCAAAGGATGCAGTAGTCTCACTAAGCCTTGGTGAAGACCGCCAAAGTTTCCGAGGGCCGGTTGCGGGGTGCGACGCAGGGCGTTTTTCGGGGTGGTTGTGAGGCAAAAGGGCCTGGCCGGGAAGGGAGGCGGTGAGTCAGCGCGCAGGCGCTGCGAGGGGCGACGGCCCGGGGGTCTAAAAACACCCGGAGACGCACCCCGCAACCGGCCCGTCCACCAGCCCGTCCACCCGTATACAATCAGAAAACGGGAGTAATTAGTTCAAATATTAGGAAGATATTCCAGTATTTAGATACTAATTTTAACTGTCTATCTGAGCGGCCTCGTGCAATTTGACGAGATAATATTAAATGCAATAAGGGGAGATTAATGTTAGACCAGCAACAAATTGACGGCTTCGACCGCGACGGTTTTCTCACCATCAGCAACCTTCTTTCTGCCGACGAGGTCGCCGAACTGAGCGACGCGCTCGACAAAGTATTGGCGACGGGCCCCGACGGTTTTGTCGAGGGCGAGCCGCAGCCGGTTTCCTTCCGCTCGCTGTCGGGCGACGAAAAGCACCCGGTATGGCAGATCGTCAATATTTGGGAGGCGATGCCGGCTTTCGAAAAATTGATCTACCATCCGGCGATCGTCGAGGGCATCAGCCAGCTTGCAGGCCAACAGGACCTGATGGTCTGGCACGACCAGATCCAATACAAACCGGCGCAATACGGCGGCTCGACACATTGGCACCAGGACGCGCCGCTGTGGCCGATCATCAAGCCGATGACGCCGGTCTCGGCCTGGATCCCCTTTGACGACGCGACGGAGGAGAATGGCTGTATGTGGATGGTGCCCGGCAGTCACAAGTGGGGCAATCAGATCGAGTTTTTGCGCACCCAGGGCGATCTGTCGTTGTTGGATAATTTTAAGGACTTGCAGGGTTTTGAGCCGCCGGCAGACGCTGAAATTCGCACCATTGAAGCACAACCGCGGCCGGTGTTGTGCGGTGAAGTCTCTTTCCACCATTCATTGACCTGGCACGGTTCACCCTTCAATCAATCACAGTGGCCGCGCCGGGCCATCGCGATCCACTATATGACCGGCGAGGCGCGTTTCGACGCGGGCGGCAATCACATTATGAAGCAGTTCGTCGACTTGCCGGACAATGCGCCGATGGCCGAGGCCGGCGCGCATTTTCCCACCGTTTGCCGCGACAGAAAACCGCTGGGTGTGCCCGAGCGGCTGCGCGCGACTTCGACCTGATATATGAGCGAGGGCGATGTCTTGTCGCAATCGCCCTCGCACGCGGAAAAACTTCGCGGCCTGCGTTGGGCTGTGGCGTCGGAAACCTTCGGCAGCGCCTACGGAGTATTGGTGCTGGGCTCGATATTGGTACTCTTCCTCGATGAATTGGGTTTGCGCAAAGAGCAGATCGGCCTACTCAACGGGCTGATTTTCCTGCCTGGGCCGATCGCGCTTTTTATCGCACCCTACCTCGCCCGTTTCGGTAGCAAGCGCTCGCTGATCATATTTTATGGCGCGCGAAAAATTGTCGCGGCATTGTTGATCCTGACGCCGGGTGTATTTGCTGCTTGGGGGGCGTCCGTGGTTTTCGCCTATGTCTTCGCGGTGATGATGCTCTATGGGTTGTGCCGGGTTATCGCCGAGACGGCTTTTTATCCCTGGGTACAGGAATTCGTTCCCGATCGGGTACGCGGCCAGTATATGGCTGTTTGCAATATCGTCGGGACTTTGGCTGGCATATTGGCAGTGGCCTGGTCGAGTTATATGCTCGGTTCGGGTATGGGGATCGGTCGTTTTCAGGTGGTCATTGCGGTAGGCTGCGCATTGGGACTGGTCGGGATCGTGCTGAAATTCCCGATTCCCGGTGGCGCGCCACTGGCCAAGCGGACCGATCAGCGCACGCATTTTAGCCAGATGAGGCAGGCGGTGCGGGATCGCGGTTTTCGCCGCTTTCTGTTTGGGCTGGGGGTTTTGGCTTTGGCGACCGGAGGGTGGGCGGCCTTTGTGCCGCTCTATTTAAAAGAGGCGATCGGCTTGGACGCGGGGGCGGTGGTCGGTTTGCACAACTGGACACTCATCGGCATGCTGGTATCGAGCTATGCCTGGGGGTATTCCGCCGACCGCAAGGGCAGCAAGCCCGTGCTAATGGCGGCACTGCTATTGGTGGTATATTGCCTTTGGGATGGATGGCCTTGCCGCGGCATGCGGCCGATAGTGCGCTGTACGCCGGGGTGATGGCGCTGTTGTCGGGGGTGGGGATGATGGGGTATAGCATCAGTAATGAGCGCCTGCTTTTTGTTTCTGCTGTACCACCCGAAAAGAAGACCGAATATATGGCGGTGTTTTATACCTTCACCCAGATACTGATGGCGCTAAGTCCATTTTTGGCGGGGCGGGTATTAGCGGCGGCGACTGGTTTGGATGGCCGGGCTTATGGCGTTGAATTTGACCAGTATACGCCCTTTTTTGTCGGCAGCCTGCTCTTAGTGCTTGTCGGGATTTGGATTTTTAGCGGGGTCAGCGAGAGAGACCGCTTATCTGGCGACACTCCGTAAATTAGTTAGATTGTCCATTTGCGCTATACTCACGTTTATATAAAACGAAGCATAGTCGGTCTGTCGCTCGGGGAAGACTTGTATGTCTACCCGCAAGAAGAAAGTAGAATACAGTGAGAGCAATTAACGCGTTGTTGGTATGTATGACGACCGTAGTAGCCGTAGAGGCCCAGCCGCCTTATCTGGCCGATCCCGCGCCCGGTCAGGTCTTTCTAACACCGCAAATCGATCTGGATCTGGGACCGGTGCCGCTGGTCGTACCCGAGCGCTATGCTACAGCGAATCTAGCCGAGCGCGAACTGATGTTGCCTCCGGGATTTTCCGTCAATGTCTTCGCCGCCGGCGAGCCTTTGGAAGGGCCGCGTTTTATGGCCTGGGATCCGGAGGGTGTGTTGCATGTGGCGAATATGAAAGCGGGTGGGGGTTCTGAGTTTGCCCCACCGGTTAATACGGCCAGGCCGCCGGCCGTCGAGCAGATGAGGGGCCAGGTATTGGCGTTGCCCGATCGCGACGGCGATGGGGTGGCCGACGAGATCCTGGTTGTCGCTGACCAGTTTTGGTTTCCCAACAGTATCCAGTTTTTTGCTGGTTATCTCTATGTAGCGGATATGCACCAGGTCGTGCGCCTGCGCGACAGTGACGGCGACGGGCGTTATGAGGAGCGCGAGATCGTAGTGCCTGATCTGCCGATCGGCCACCACCGGACCCGGACGATCGAATTCGACCGGCAGCGCGAAAAACTCTATCTGTCAATCGGTTCGAGTTGCGATTTGTGCCGCGAAAGCGATCCCCGGCGGGCGACGATTATGGAATTCGACCCGGACGGAAGCAGTGGCCGGGTCTACGCCAGCGGTTTGCGCAATGCCGTCGGGTTGGGGATTCACCCGATGAGCAACGAGTTGTGGATTACGACGAATGGCCACGACCGTGAGGGCAGCCATCTGCCGCCGGAGATGGTGACGGTGGTGCGCGACGGCGGTTTTTACGGCTGGCCCCTGGCTTTCGGTTTCCGCAGTTGGATTGATTTTTCGATTAGCGCATATCAAGATTTAATCTTTCCGCTCACCGCGCAAGACAGCAGCGATGTCGAGCGGGTCCCGCGACCGGCGGCGATGCTGCAGGCACATACGGCGCCGATGGATG
>DQLG01000283.1 GCA_015660315.1 Candidatus Latescibacterota bacterium | reverse complement strand
CGATGGCGAAGAGTATCACGTGGACGCGGAGATAGCGGGTGATATTCATGATGGGCACCCTCAGAGACCTTTCTGGGTTTCGGTCCGGTGCACCTTCCAGATAAAGGCGTCGTACCAATAGTGGATCATGGCGAAGGAACTAACCAGGGAATAACTGAGCAGATCCAGGTCGGCGCGGGCCATCCCGAAACCCAGGGGGCCCATATGACCTTCGGTAAGGGCGATCCAGACCAGCGTGCAGATAGCGCAGATGAACAGGAAGCCCTTGAAGTTCTTGGCCTCGGCCAGATAGCGCAGCAGGGCCGAATCCCCGCCCGTGCGCTCGACCCTGGTGCGATTGAAAAAGTAGATTATGACATTGTACTGCATACCGTGCATAATGCGGTGCGCCAGCATATAGACCATCAGATAGCTGGTGGTGAAGCTGATATAGTACCAGAGGAAATAACTGGCGAAGAGGAAGAGATATTTCAGTGGATTGAGCGCGTAGCCCTTGCGCACGCACCAGATCGCGTGCCCGACGTAGACCAACCCGTAGGCGATGGTAACGATCCAACTCAGATCCTGCACCAATTGCACGGTCTCGGTGCCGACCGGGATGCTCCACTCGTGCAGCGTGCGCACCCAGACGGTGGAAAATAGCGGCGAGACCAGCAGCATATTGACGAAGAAGACCCAGTTAAAATAAAGGTCGAAGGATTTGGTACTGGTCGTCCCGGCCTTGGCCTTGTAGTCGTAGATGCGCGCAAATCCGTGCTGCTGCATCAGACTGTGCTGATAGTCCCACAGGGTGACCAGCAGCACCAGGGTCAGCGGCGCGTACTTGATCAGGACAAAGGCCAGCAGGACGAGCAGCACCGGGCTGAGGATCAGGCGTTCCCGCCAGCGCTGAAACTCGATCGGCGAGCCGTAGAGGCGCACCCCGGTGAGGAAAAAATGCGGCGCTGTTATCCAGAAAGTGACTGCGGCCAGCGCCCCGCCCGGCAAGTATTGCTGCGCCATCACCGCAAAGGCCACGGCGGCGAAGGGCAGGGATATGAACCAGAGATAATCGTGCTTGCGGTCTACGATGTAGGCCGGGCGGAAAACGGTGCTGTCCATTGCGGCTCCTCTTCGAGGGGGAAAACGGCTAATTCGACCCCGCCAATCGGGCGAGGCGGCTCTCGATGGCGCCGGCCATCTCCGGGCGCTGGGCCACCACGATGGCCAGATGCCGCCGGGCTTCTTGGGTGCGGCCCACCATCTGCAGTACCAAACCCAAATTGAAATGCGCCTCCACATAATCCAACTTTATCGCCAGCGCGCGCTGCAAGTGCTCAATGGCGCCGGGCAAATCGCGACGCGACGCCAGGGCGATTCCCATATTGACATGGGCTTCGGCATAATCCGGTTTGAGGCGCAGTGCCTCGGCAAAGTGGGACAAGGCCTCTTCGCCCCGCCCGGTCTGCTGGTAGAGCATGGCCAGCGTGTGGTGGTTGTCGGGTTGCTCGGGATGGGCCTTTAACACGGTCTGCAAACCTTCCATTTCCTGCGCCAACCACTTGCGCTGATGGTCCCAGCGCAAAATATCCCGGTCCCCTCCGCTGCGCGGCACTACCTGTAGCGTCAAATCGGCCATCTCGTCGTACGAGCCCCGACCGTAGAAGACCCGGACGGGCGGGTCGCGGGGATTAAACGGGTTGGCGGCCGAATTGTCGAAGGTGAACTCCACCTGTAAGGTCGTGCCCTTGGGCAGGAAGACAGGCCGGACATAGCGATATTCGTCCTGCCAGGCGAAATCCCACTCGCTCATGCGGATGAGCCACTGCACAGTCCCGTCCGGCAAAGTGGCGAAAGCCGCGATCCGCTTGCCCAGGTAGTGGGCGTGCGGATAAACGCTGATCACCTCCACGTCCACGGGTAAGACATAGGCATCCGCCACCGCGTAATCCGGCGCACCGGGTGGAATGTCCAAAATCTTGCTGCTCAAGCGCAAAAGTGCCGATTGGCGGGTCGGCGGTCGGTCGGTGAAAAAGAGCCCGACGCTGACCTGGACCTCCTCCGGCTTGCCCGAAGGCAACATGTGCAATTGCACGACCAGGTCGGTACCCGGATCCAACCGCCACGCCAGGTCCGGGTCCCTAAACGGGGTTTTACCGGGTGTCCAGCCAATAAAGTGGCCGTCGGGGCCCTGCGCATCGCCGAACTCCATGCCGCCGAACCCCGGCTCGTCGTCGCGCTCGTCGTGCAGCCTGGCCTTGCCGGTGGGGTCGAGCATCACCACGGCGTGATGGGTGACGAGCTCATTGTGAGTGCGAAATTCCACGGCTTCCACATAGCGCCTAGTCGCCACCGGGAGGGGAATTGCGAAATTGCGATAGACGTCGATCCCGCCCCCGGCCAGCATATAGGGCTCCTGCAATTGCACCACCAGATCCGGCTTTCCCAGTTGCCAGTCGCTATTCCAATGCGGCTCTGGCAGCTCGACGGGATCTCCTTCGAGCTCGCCATCGACGACCCACTGCTCAAACGCCAGGACCTGCTCGGGCTGGAGCCGACGCGCGCCGACGAACTCGCCATAGCCGGCGTCGGGTTTCCACGGCGGCATATACCCCGAAGCCGTCACTTCGACGATCTGCGTCGAGTGCTTTTTCACATCCTCGTAGCTCAATAGAGGAAACGGGCCCGACGCGCCGGGGCGGTGACACTCGGCGCAAGTCGCCAGCACGATCGGGGCCAAATCGCGATTAAAGGTCACTGGCCCCCCGCCGGACGGCCCTTGTTCCTGGCAGCCGCTGCACATCGCAGCGAGCACACAGCAGGCGAATAGCGGCACAAACTCGATTCGCCTGCGCATTATTTCAGGTCCTCGATATAACAACCCACCGACTGCGTCCTGGCATGAAGCACGCGGCGACCGGCCAGCACCGCGTCCAGCGCCTGCTCCAGGTCGCGGCGGGTGGGCGCGGCGCGGCCCTTGCCAAACTCGGTATAGCGGTTGTCGATACGACCGCGATAGACCACCTCCCCATCAGGTGCGAATACTGCCGCTTCCGGCGTGACCGTGGCTTCGCTCATATCGACCAGGGCATGCCGCATATCGCGCACCGCGGGCAACTGATAGCCGTATTCGACCAGGTGGCGGCGAATCTCCACCGGCGTTTCGCCGCGATCGACGTAGACCAGCCAGAAGGCCACGTTGCGGGACGCGTATTCGTCGAATAGCCGCTGCACCTCCGGTGCATAGCGGTTGGAGGTCGGGCAATCGGTGCGCACGAAAATCAGCACGGTCGCCGCAGTGCCGTCGGCGGCGAAGGGGTCGATCGGTCTATCTGCCAGATCGAGCACCGACGACTCCGCCGCCGACACATGCCACAACCAAGCACCAGTTACCGTCGCTAGCGCCGCGAGCAAAACGATAAGGGCTTTAAATGCATACATCCGGATCAAAACGGCTCTGGTGGAGACGTCATCTGGGCTAGCGCCGCGAGGAAAGGGCTCATGTCCTTGTCGAGCACGTCCCCGGTCAGACAGTCGATGAGTGCACCGCGCTGCCCAGGAAAGCGCTCGACGAAAGCGCCGAAACTGAATTGCGGATCGTAGAAGGCGTGGATCAATCGCCGGATCACCTCGACCCCCGCCGTCAACTCCGGCTCAAACCGCCCCAGCCGGGCGGCGGAAAGATCATCCGCCGCCAGCGCCTCGCATGCGCACTCCGCCGCCAGCTCGGCCGAAGCCAGGGCGAGGAAGAGCCCCGAGGAGTAGATCGGATCGAGAAAGGCCCGGGCGTCGCCGACCATCAGCCAACCCGCGCCGGAGGTCTGCCGATTCGCGTAGGCCAACTGGCGATAACCGCGGACCGGGCCGACGTGCTCGGCCCGGGCGAGCCGTTCTTTGAGCGGAGCGCAACGCTCGACCTCGCCGAGGAAAATCGCTTCCTTTTCCTCGGTCTGGGCAAAGAGATATTCGGGCGAGGCCACGATGCCGACGCTGACCAGGTCATCGGGTAGCGGGATATACCAAAACCAGCCGCCTTCGCCAATGTGGAAAATCGTCGTTTCGCCGGCGTCGATGCCTTCGAGGCGCGCGCCGCCGCGATAATACGTCCAGATCGAAGCTTTCACCAGCCCCGGGACATCCCCCCGCAACCCGAGCTGGCGTCCGATAAGCGTCGCCCCGCCCGATGCGTCCACCACGATCCGCGCGTCGATCTCGTATGCTTGCGCGCCTTCCCGGACGGCGCGTAAACCCACGGCGCGCTCTCCTGCGAACAGCACCTCTTCAACCCGAGTTTCCTCGCGCACTTCCACGCCCTGTTCGCGGGCGTGGTCGAGCATCATGCGATCGAATTCGCCGCGCTCTACCTGCCATGTCTGCGCCCCCTCGCCCTGGATTCTATCCGAGAAGTAGAACGGACTCGAGACCCTGCCGGTGGGCGATACGAAGCGCACGCTGTGCTTTTGCGGAAAGTTCGAAGCCCTCAACTTGGGCAACAGCCCCAAGCGGTCGAGCGTGCCGTAGGTCTGCGGGATAAGGGATTCACCGATATGGTAGCGGGGGAACTTCGCGCGTTCGAAGATGAGGCAACGGTAACCGGCGCGCGCGAGAAATGCGGCCAAAGTCGCGCCGGCCGGGCCGCCGCCGGCGACGACGACGTCGTAGGAATCGTTTGCGGCAGATGCATTTGTCATCTTGTTTCCCTTCGTCGTGGACTCGTTCGCCAAGGTCTCCCTTGGCACTTCGCGTTTACAAACGCCGATAACATTGCTCGCCCAGCGTCCACTGCGATATTAATTCGCTGCGAATTCCCGCATGACGCGCATCAACTCGGGATAACCCAAAAACTCGGTCCAACCGCGCGGCGTAGCATTGAAGCGATTATCCCTGATCGTGGCATCGGCCCCGCGCGCGAGCAGATACTGCAACACCTCGCGGTTATTGGCTTCGACCGCCTTGTGCAGCACGGTGCTGCCCTGGCCGACTACTGGCGAGAAGCCGTCGGGTTTGGCATCTATATTGGCGCCTCGCGCGAGCAGATACTCGGCGGCCTTAAGACTGCCATTGCGGCAAGCATAGGCGAGCGCCTCGTCGAGGATTTGCTGATCGCTCAAATCCACAGGTCGGATAGAGTCGGGCCGATAGAGCCCCCCGGCCCCCGCCCTGAGGCCGTCGTCGCCAAAGAAGGTCGCCATCAAATCGCTGCGGTCGAGACCGGCGGCAAAACGCAGATCGACGGGCGCGCCATTGGCCACCAGAGCGGTGGCGGCTTCCCGCTCGCCGCCGACCAGCGCCAGCCAGACGTATTTGCCGTCTTCTCTGGCGACATCCGCCCCGCCTTTCACCAACGCCGCAATGAGCTCGCTCTGCAATCCCGCCCAACGCGCGTGCGCGCTGCCGGCGACCAGTTCCAAGGGCGTCGCTCCGCCCTCCGTCACTGCATCGACTACCGCGCCGTGGTCCAGCAACAACTCGGCAATGGCGACGGCGTTTTCCGGCAGCCGCTTGCGCGTCGCATGGCCGGCCACATGGTGCAGCAAGGTCGCTCCCCGCAGAGACGGATAACCATGGGCTTGGCCCAGATAACCGCGCGCCACACCCAGTTGCGGATGGTCTTGCAGTAGCTGGCGCAAAACGGCCATCTCGCCGCCGTCCAATGCGTCGAGCGCACGATAGTACCGCGGATGGTCCGCGTCCAAGCGCAATAGGCGGTCGGCCGCCCGCTCATCCTCGCTCAGGGGCAGCCCCAACGCCACCAGCTCGGCCGGCCGGTCGCCACCGCCGATGGGCACGACGATCAACTGGCGACCATCGACCGCCAGACTCATGGGATTGCCCCGGGCATTGCCGGGCAGCTCGACACTCGCCAGCCGGTCGCCATTCGCCGGATCGTAAGCCCAGAGCAAGGCTTCGTCGTCGACGAAGTAGTTTTGCACGCTGCGCAGTGAATTGGCCGGATGCGGCGCGGCAAAGAGCAAGCTCGGAGTCAAGAGCGGAAAGACCCGCCGATCCCAGCCCAAATCGGACAGGCCGAGGTGGCGGATCGCCGGGTGGTCGACCGGACCACGGCCGACCGCTTTCATCCACAGCGCTTCCCCCGAGTTGAGATCGATCGCGGTAATGCGGCCGTAGGGCGGCTTGCTGAGCGGCAGGCCGTCCGGGCCCGCAAGGGAGTTGCTGAAGCGGCCGAAGTAGGCGTGATAGGCATCGGGGCTGGCGGACTTTTGCAGCCATACGAGCGTCGCGTGGGTAAAGGAGGGCACGTAGAGCACGCCCTTTTGCGGATCGACCGCAGCCCCCGACCAATTGGCGCCGCCGCCGATGCCGGGCATAACCACGGTGCCCTCTAACGAGGGCGGCGCGTAGAGCGGACTCTCGCCATAGGGCGCGATAATCTCCTGGGCGCGCTGGCGCAATTCGGGCGTGAAATCAATCAGGTCGTCCGCGAGCAAACCCTGGCGCTCAAAAGGCGGCGGTCGCGTGGGGAAAGGCTGGCGCGCGGCCGCGCGTTCGCCCGGTACCGTTGAAGCGGGCACGGCACGGTCTTCGATCGGCCAGACCGGTTTGCCATTCTCCCGGTCCAATACAAAGCAGAATCCCTGCTTGGTCACCTGCGCCACGGCTTTGATCCTTTGGCCGTCGACGACGATATCCGTCAGCACCGGCGCCGCCGCGAGATCGTAGTCCCACAGCTCGTGGCGCATGATCTGGTAGTGCCAGACGCGTTCGCCGCTCTGTGCGTCGAGGCAGACCAGGCTGCCGGAAAAAAGATTGTCGCCTGGCCGCGCGCCCCCGTAGAAATCGTTGTTGGGGGAACTGAAGGGCAGATAGACATAGCCCAGGTCCTCGTCGGCGCTCATCATCGTCCACACGTTGACACCGCCATAATCGCGCCAGGCGCCGTCGCCCCAGGTCTCGTTGCCCGCCTCACCCTCCTGCGGCACGGACTGGAAACGCCACAACTGCTGCCCGCTGCGCACGGCAAATCCGCGCACGTCGCCGGGAGCTACGACCCGTTTCGGCTCCCGGCTAGAAAAGTGGGAATCGAGGATCGAGGATCCGACGACGACGACGTCGCGACAGACGATCGGCGGCGACATGACGGCGTATTCGCGACGGTCGATCGGCCGCCGCAGGCCCTCGGCCAAATCGACGCGACCACCGCGCCCGAACTCCGCCGCGGGTTGGCCGGTCCGGGCGTCGAGGGCGATCAGATAGGCGTCCTGGGTGCCGAAGAACAGGCGCTCGACCTCGCCGTCGGTCCAATAGGAGACCCCGCGGTGGCGGCCGCTGGCCCAAGCGGGTTTTTTCCACGACTCGGGGTCATAAGTCCACAGCGTCCGGCCGCTGGCCGCATCGATCGCCGCCACCTGATTGAGCGGGGTGCTGACATAGAGCACGCCATCGACGGCCAATGGCGTCGACTGGTGTTCGCCGTACATCACCCGCTGCCCCGATTGGACTATATCCCAGTCGGGCGCCTGCCAGCGCCAAAGAATGCGCAACTGGTCAACATTGCTGCGATCGATCTGATCCAACTGGGTGAAATTGCTGCTGGCCGCGTCCCCGCTGTGATAGCGCCAATCGCCGACGGGCGCAGTCGGCGACGAGCAAGCACTGAAAAAACAGACGCCCGCCGCGAGCAACGCGAGCACCGATAAAACCACCAGTGCCTTGTTAGACCAAGCGGTGCCTCCCCGATCCTGCATCAAAGCTGATCCAGCATGCGGATTATGGCCTGGTTGCCAGGATCCAACTCGAGCAGCCGCTGCAGTGCCTGCCGCGCCTGATTGAGCTTGCCCGCCCGCCGGTAAGTGCGGACCATACTCAGATGGGCTTTGACATAGTCTGGTTGCAGCGCTACAGCTTCTTTGAAGGCCGCAAGGGCTTGCCCATCGCTGCCCTGCTGCTCATAAGCCAGGCCCAAGTTGAAGTGATAAGACGCGTTGCGGGGGGCAATGTCGATGGCTTTGTGCCAGGCTGCAACCGCCCGCGCAAAATCCCCCTGCTGCAATAGCGCCAGCCCCAGATTGTTGTAGGCCGGGGCATAGTCAAATTCCCCCACCGCCGCCTCAAAACGCGCGATGGCTTCTTCGTGCTCGTCTCTGCCCATGAGGACCAGGCCCTGGGCGTTGAGCGCCTGCACGTAATCGGGCTTGAGTTGCAGGGCGATCTCGTACTCGCGATGGGCCTCCTGCACCCGCCCTTGGCGGGCGTGGACCAAGCCCAGGTTCAGGTGGGCTTCGTAGAAGGAGGGATCGAGCACCACCGATTTTTCGTACTCCTGCCGCGCCCTTTCCACATCGCCGTGACCGGCATAGGCCACGCCCAGGTTGTTGTGCGCCCCCGGCAAGTCGGGAAAGACCTCGGCAAAATCCTCCCGCGCCTGGACCGCGTCCACCGGCCAGTAGAGCTGGACCAGGGTCAGCAGTGCCACCGGCAGGGCGAAATAGAGCAACTGACGGCCCGTTTCCCTTAGGTAGTTGCCCAGGCGATGGACCCCAGTATTCAACTTGAACAAATCGAATACTTCCCTGTGCCGGTCCGGCTCGGGATCTTCCTCCACCCCCAGATAAGCCCGCGTGTCCCGCTGCCGCACCTTCCAGATAACGCCGTCGTAATAGTAGTGCAAAAGCGTCGAGCTGATGACGAAGATTTCGACGATCTTGATGGCCAAGCCCGAATTCAGATACCCCACCAGCAGATTGATGCTGCCATAACTGAAACACACCAGCATATAAAGGGCGACCAGCGGCAACGCCCGCGAAGCGAAAAGGGTCCGCAGGAACGCCGTGGTGCGCTTTTGCCCCTTATTGACCAACTGATTATCGTAGACCCAGACGATGGCGAAATACTGCACGTCGTGATACATCGCGAACGCCGCGTAGCCGATCACTAGGTCGCCGATATAAATGAAGCCGAAGAAGGCGAGAAAGAGCACCGACGCCATAGAGGCGATCTTCGGCCAACTCACGGGCTGCCTCCGGTGCAGGCGCTGGACGATATTCCAGACATAGGCCGCGGCGATGACCAGCGTGATCGCGAGCAGCAGGGGCTGCAGTATTGCGAACACCGCGGGATCAAAAAACGTCAGACCCACTTTCAAGTAGGTGTCGAAGATGCGGTGCATATACTCGGCACTATAAAAGATGACCGTCAGGAAAGCGAAGAAGGTTAGCAGCCAGTCCAGGTGCACGTCCCGCTTGGCGAAGATCTTCTGCTTGGCGTCGTAGATGCGCATGACGCCGTAGTGCTGCATGAAGAGGTGCCAGACCTCCCAGATCACCACCATCAAGAACAAGCCGTGCAGCACATAGAATTGCGCCAACCCCACGACGGCCAAGACGACCAGGGGCGCAATGATGAACTTCTCCTTGTAATTATTGAGCAAATCGGGCTCGCCATAGGCCCGCAGCCAGGTCGGGAAGTGATGTCCGAGGGCGAAGAAACACAGGATGAAGAATTGGATGGCCTGCGAATCCCACGACGTCCGCAGAGGCACCAGAATCGCAAACGCCAGCACCGGGGTAAAAATAAAAAAGAGCGTATCGTGCACCGGCGAGATTATCCACCTGTGATCGCGAGTTGTGCTAGTAGCAGTCGCAGTCGTCATGGCTTGACTCCTCTTTACAGCGTCAAATGCATCATCCCCCCGTGCAACAACGAACGCGTCTCAGTGGGGAACGCCGAAAAGAATCTGACAAACAATTTTCATGCCATTAAACAAACGCCGGCGCAGAATTTCTTAAATAGAGTGAATAATGACGGGATTAGCGATAAAAGCCGCCGGCAAAACCCGCCATTGTCGCGACAAGCCTGTCGCGATAATGGTCAAATAGAGACGTGGTCGTCATAGAACACAAGACAGGTGCGCCAATCTCAACCCCAGTACACTGTCTATTTTCCTGGCCGGAATTTTGCTATTGCCCACCGAGACCAAACCGCCCGACCGCCTACCTCCACCCGCAACCACCAGCCGACTATGACAGATCAACTCACGACCGGCGGCGCACACCCCCAACCAGCGACCGGTCTGCAAGCTAGCGCCATCGCGCTGGCGTTCGGCCTGCTATTGGGCTGCGCCGCGACAAAACCGCCCGGCCCCCTGCTGCGACCGCCGTTGATGGAAGGCGTCGGCCAGAGCACCCTGGCCATTAGCACCCACTCAGAACGGGCGCAGCTCTACTTCAACCAGGGCTTGTCCCTGCTACATGGCTTCTGGTACTACGAGGCGATGTTGGCCTTTGCGGAAGCGGCGCGCCTGGACAGCAGCTCTGCCATGGCGCACTGGGGCATCTACTACTCCATCACGGCCAACAACAAAGTGGGGCACCGCCGCAAGAAAAGGCAGGCCTTGCAAAGGGCCAAGGCGCTGATGACCACGGCGTCGGCACATGAACAGTCCTATATCCGCGCCTCGACCCTGCTCGACTCGCTGCCCTATCGGCGCGGGGGCCCGGCCTATGTCCGGCAGATGCAAGCGCTGATCGACCAGTATCCGGACGACGCCGAGGCCAAACTCATCCTCTTCCGCTTTCTGGTCCGCAACAGGAATCTCGACCTGCCCCCCGACCTGGCCAAACCTCGATTGCAAGAGTTGTTGCGCGACCTGCTCGATTCCCACCCCGAGCATCCCGGCGCGCACCACTACTGGATTCACCTGGTCGAAGGGGGGCCGCATCTGCAAGAGGCGCTGCCCAGCGCAAAAAAGCTGCCCTCCTTAACGCCTAATGCCGGCCACCTCATGCACATGCCCGGGCACGTTTATTATCGCCTGGGCATGTACGAACGGGCGCGCCAAGCCTTCATTGCCGCGATGAAAGTGGATTCGAGCTATATGGCTCGACGGCGCGTGCCGGTAACGCGCACCTGGAACTACGTGCACAACCTCAGCTATCTGCTGGCCAACTGCGCCGAAGACGGGCGCTATCGCGAGGGTTTGCAATGGGCCGAACGCTTGGCAAAAGTGCCGCTGCACGCCCGACGGCCGCTGTTCTTCTATCAGGGTCGGATGGCCCTGCCGCGTCTGCACATGCGCTACGGACGCTGGCAGCAGGCCGTCCGCGAACTCGCCAAAATCACCGCCAACGACACCCTGGCGCAAACCTTTGCCCAGGACTATGCCAACTGCGCGCTAGCCTACGCCAAGGGCATGGCGGCCGTGGCGGAAGGACGCTTGACGGCAGCGGCAGTGCAGGCCGAAGCGATCGAGGAATTTCAGTGGAAGTTCACCTTCTCAACGGGAGAGACCCGGGACGTCTTTTACTCGCGGCGGCGCGTCAATGCGATCTCCCTGTGGGCCCTCGACCTCAAGGGTCATATCCACAGTGCCCGGGACGAATCCGCCAGCGCGGTCGATCTCTTGCAGCAAGCGACGGAACAGCAGCAAAGATTGGGTTATCCCGATCCGCCCAAATCCGCGCGGCTGGCGTGGGAGAGCCTCGGTGCGGCACAGTTGCGCGCGCAACACTGGCAAGCGGCGCGGCAAGCCTTCGCCAAGGCCCTTGAGATTCGCCCCCACAACGGGCATGCGCTGTGGGGTGTGGCCCGCTCATACGAACTCAGTGGCCAGACGGCGGCGGCGGTCGAGGCCTACAGGGATTTTTTGCGGCATTGGAACAACGCCGACGAAGAGCTACCGCAAATGCGGCACGCGCGGACATGGCTTGCAGCCCGCAGCCAATAGCGACAGGACACAATCGCCTTCAGCCTTTCCGCAATCCCTCCTCCACTGCGCTGGCGCGAGCGAAGAGTATGTTATTTTCCTTGTGGATGTGCAGGTGCAGATCTTCTTCCAGCTCGGCCAGACCGGCCATCAAGCCGCGAAAGGTGTTGCAAGCGCCCAGTGGGGCCCTGTAGTCGTCACTCAACCGCCGCATGCTCCTGAGAGCTTGGTCTGCACTGTCGTGCTCGTGTTCCATCGCGGCGATTGGGCAGTCGACGCTACCGCAGTGAAAAACCGGTAACACCGTCGCCATCGATAGCTCGCGGACCAGTGGAAAAAGCACCTGCTCTTCCTTCATCATATGCATATCGAGCTCGGCTGCGAGACCGGAGAAAACCTGTTGTAGGTCGGCCAACCAAGGCTGGCTGTCCCTGTGCACGTGAACGACTTTCTTGAGCATCTGCGCGAGCTCCGGCAGCACCTGACGCAAATAGACATGGTGTCGCTCTTCAATGTGGTCGGCCAATTCGCACAGCGTGAGCCCGTCCGGGTCACCTCCATCGACACCGGTGCGCTCCGCATCGTAGGTCACCCATTGCGCTAACGCGTCTTCTACGTCGACTCCCACCGCGCGGCAGGCCTCCTCCAACGACTGTCCACCCGTGCAACAATAATCGAGCCCCAGATGCTCGAACAAACCCAAGCGACCCGGGTTGGCGACCGCCAATTGGCCAATCGGAGTGTGGATATCGATTTGCTCCATATTCGTTCTCCCCTGTAAGATGATTTTGACGCCAGTCGTGTCCTCGTTGCACGACTAGCGGTCAGTGATCGCTCAATGCGGTGCCCGTAGTCCAAGGCAGCGCATTTCTGCTCAACGCGCCCCGTCTAGAAACCTCGTCCGCCTCCAGCGCCAGTTCACGATATTTTTGCGCCTGCGCCCAATCGCCCTCGCGGCCGTAGACCTCGCTCAATGCCAGATAGGCCCGGCTGTAGTGTTCGTCTATAACGATGGCCTGGGCAAAAGCCGCCCGCGCTTCGGCCAACTGCCCCAGACCGAAATAGTCGACACCGAGATTGTAGTGCACCTGCGGCAATTCGGGATCGATCTCTATGGCCCGTTGGTGCAACCCTATCGCCCGTTCGCGGTCTCCCTTGAGCGAGTAGGCAATGCCCAGATGGGTATGAGCGCGTGCATAACCGGCGTCCACCTCTATGGCTTTTAGATGTGCCGCAATGGCCCGGTCCAACTCGCCCACACGGGTGAACGACACGCCTAAGTCATCGTGACTTTTGGCCATGCTCGGAGTCAGTTGCGCCAGATAATCCCGCACCGAGACATCCGAAATGGTGTAGGCGGTATCGGTCCAGGCCAAAAAGAGAACGGGCACGCCAAAATAGAGCAGCTGTCGGCCGAGTTCGGTCGCATATTCAATGGAGCGCCGGGACGATCGACCGCCAAAACCGAGGAAAAAGGGCCAACCAGCCCAGTGCGATTTCTGCCCGTCCGGCGGCCGCAGACCGTGCCACCAGCGCATCCCATTCCCGGCCTCGTCGCCAACGCCTGCCCGCTCCTCCACCAAATTTCTGCGAAACTCCTTCTTGCGCACTTTCCAGATGAAGCCATCGTAGTAATAGTGCATAAAAGCCGAAGTGACGATGATCACCTTGACGACGTCGTAGATAGCACGACTGCCCGTCACCCTTCCTATGGCCTCGATGCCGCCATAGGCTAGGATCAACGCGACGTAGAGCAGGATCAGCCGGAACCGACCGTCGGTGAAGAGAAAGCGGAAGAAGGAGGCGCCCAGTTCTCGCGAGCGTTTGAGCACCCCGTTATTGTAGATCCAGACGATGGCGAAATACTGGATATCGTGCGCCAGCGCGACGATTGCATAACCCAGGATGATATCCTCAAGGGCGATATAGGCGTAGTAGACGGTGGCGAATGTCGTCAGCGAAATGAATAGCTTGGGCCAGACCACGGGTACCCCGCTGCTCCACTCGCGCAAGGCGTTGGCTACGTACACTACCGAGAGCGCGATGGCGGCATAGAGCGCCCACTCGCGCAAGGAGTGCACCTGCTCCGGCCTTATCCAGGTGTAGAAGCCAAAGCCGTAGCGATGGCAGCGCTCGAGGAAATTGATCAGGTAGTGCGGGCTGGCGATGATGATATAGCCGTACCAGACGGCGAGCAGCAGCCAGTCCAACCGCGAACTGAGATTGAAGGGCTTGCGCTGCTTGACCTCGTAAATCCGCATCAGACCGAAGTGCTGCATGAAGAAGTGCCACATGTCCCACAGCGCGAGAAAAATAAAGAAACCCAAATGGCCGTTGTAGACGCTCCAACCGACGAAGGCGGCGATCACCACTGGAGCAATGAGAAATTGGGCCTTGTGGTGATCGAAGAGTTCCTTTTCGCCATAGGCGCGCATAAAGCCGGGCAAGTGATGCCCCACCGCGAAAAAAGCGAGTACGAACCAGGCGATATCGACCGATGCGTAATAGGCTCCCGCGAGCAATAACACCCCCAATGAGAGCAGGGGGGTGCCAATGAAGAACAGCATATCGCAGGGCAGGTTGATAATCCATCGCTGTGCGGAAACGGGTTCGTCCATAACCTACCTAAAGCCGGGTCGTATAGGGTCTCGACCGGAACAAGCCCGTGTCCGCATGCGAAACGAGCCAATCCGCTGAATATCAGTGGACAAAAACAAAATCCGTGCCAACAGTGCCGAGGGGTTGATAAATCGCTTATTCAGGTCAATTTGCGAGAAATGAGGTCTACTACCCGTCTCAATGCCATCTATTGCGCGACAGATCTGTCGCAAGATACCATCGAAGGGGACATCGTTGTCGCAAAGAAAATAGTGACCGATCACACCTTTTCGGGATACAGATATTGCTGTTGCGGGGATTTTCTGCACTAGGCGACACGCCTGCTAAACACATTTCTGTCGGGTCGTTATAAGCGATGTGTTAAGCACGCCTTAGACTTCATTTTTCCCACGGATTAGCAGCCTTATTTGACGCTCTCTTTTCCCTGGTCTATCTTGTGGCTGGAATTGGACTTGCCCGCTAGCCATACTGGAAATAACATGCCCCGCAAACTCGAAATTCTGCTCAAGGGCGGCCACGTCATCGACCCGGCCAACGATATTGATACCCTCTGCGACGTCGGCATTCTCGATGGCCGCATCGCCCGCGTCGAAGAGAATATCCCCACCGAGGAGGCCGACCGCGTCATCGACGTCGGCAACCTCGTCGTCACGCCCGGCCTGCTCGACATCCACGTACACGCCTACCACACCCGCGCACGCGGCCCCGGTATGCTGGTGGGCAGCCTCAACGCCGACGCGCACTTCCTTAAAGAAGGCGTCACCACCTGCGTCGACACCGGCACCGCCGGCGCCGAGGAATTCGAGCACTTTCGCAAAACCGTGATCGAGACATCCAAGACCCGCATCCTGGGTTTCGTCAATATCGCCGCGCCGGGCATGGGCGAGCCCGAGCAAATCGTCGCCAATCTCGATCCGCAAAAGGCCGCCGAAACCGCCGCCGCCCACGACGATGTCTGCGTCGGCATCAAAACCGCCCACTACTGGACCACCGAGCCCTTCGACGACGCACACCCGCCCTGGGCTTCGGTAGACGCCACCGTCGAGGCCGGTGAACTCTGCAAAATGCCGGTCATGGTCGATTTTTGGCCGCGGCCGCCGGAGCGCTCCTATCCCGACCTGCTGCTCAAACACCTGCGCCCGGGCGATATACACACGCATGTCTTCGCCAGGCAGTTTCCTATTATCGACGAACAGGGCGAGGTTTACGACTATATGCGCGAGGCGCGCAAAAAGGGCATCCACTTCGACCTCGGGCACGGGGCGGCCAGTTTCTGGTATCGGGCGGCCATGCCAGCGATCGCTGACCGCTTCCCGCCCGACTCGATCAGCACCGACCTGCATATGGGCAATATCAACGGCCACGTGCATTCCATGTTGGACACGATGTCCAAGTGCCTGGCCATGGGCATGCCGCTGCAAGAGGTGATCTACCGTTCGACCGTCACCCCCGCCCGCGCGATCCAACGACCGCAACTCGGCTCCCTAACACCCGGCTCCGAAGCCGATGTCGCCATACTCGGCGTGCTCGAAGGCAACTTCTACTACCGCGACTGCGGCTGGGCCTGTATCGAAGCTCAGCATCGTCTCGAATGCGCGATGACCCTGCGCGCCGGCGAGGTCGTCTGGGACCGCCACGGCATGACCTGCCCGCACTTGCAGGAAATACCAGAGGAAGAGGCCTACTGGCATCTGCCCGAGTTACAAGCGGCCAACCCCATACCGCGCCTATGGCGCACTGACGCCTAAACATCCCATGCACCGCGACTTCTCCATTGCCCTGCTCTCGGGCCTAGCGCTCTTAACCGCTCTTTCGCTCTACGCACCCGGCAGTCTTTCGCTCACCGTACACGAAGCCGATCTGCTCGAGCGCGCCAGCCAACCGCTCGTTTTACAATTGAGCACCATCTACAGCCCCTTCTATCTGCTACTTCTGGGGCTCTGGCAGGAAGCGGGTACACATCCGCTGTGGCTACGCCTACCCGGCGTACTAGCCGGGCTCTTGGCCTTACTCCTATGCACCCGGGTCATACGTGCGATGGCCGGCGCCCACGCCACATCAAGCGCCCTGCTGCTCTTGGCCGGCGCCCCCTTCCTCGTCGCCCAAGCCCGTGCCATATCACCGGCCACCCTGGCGCTGGTCGCCGCGCTATTGTCCTATTGGTTTTTCCTCGAATATATGCGCGCCGGCGAACGCACCTGGCTCGGCGCCTGGATTATCGCCTCAATCCTCTCGTGGGGCCTGCAAGCCGGCCTGGTTTTTCTGCCCTTGCTGCAAAGCGTTACCGTACTGCTTTATCGCGAGCGCTACACCCGCGACAAACAGCGTTGGTGGTGGTCGGCGCAAGCCCTGGTCTTAGCCATCTTCCTGCTCGTCTTCTGGCAGCCGTTTTTCCATTTTCTCAGCGTGCGCCTGCCCGCACTGACGCCGCAGCAGACCAGCGAGGCCATCCCACTCTTCGCCCTACTCAGCACCAACCTCGCACTGCCCAAAGCCCTGCCCGGCATGCTCGTCATGATCCTATTGCTCATCTCCGGACTGCGCGCCGCCGATTGGCGCAAGGACCCCCGCCATGGACTGCTGATTTTAGGTCTGTTGGCGCCTTGCCCTTTCTATTTGTTTACCCCGCAAAGCGAAGCGCTGCTGCTGTGCGCCCTGCCTTGCCTCTTCGGACTAGCGGCGATCGGCCTCAGACTCTATCCGCGCTGGGCCCGCCAGGGCCTTTGGGCCACCGTAGCGCTCTGTTATATCTGGAGTTACTGGCATCTCTACTAAGGCCCGTGCTTAGGCGCTCATCGATTTTTCTGGTCTTTCAAAAAAATCACACCCACCGTCCAGACGGATTTTTTGCGCCTTTTCTTCATTTGCTACTATTAACACCCATCCTTAAATTTCTAAGATTATAAAACATGTCATAACTTATTGTAAAAATTGACCGAAACGCCCAAAAAAACGCACCCAGTCGCCGAACTCAAGGCCCTACTGCCCCAGTGCATGCAGCAGGACCGAGTCCGCATCGAACGCCGGCTGAACCGCCGCCGACGCCTCGACCCCAAAGAGATCGACCACCTCTTAGGCCAGGCCCGCGGGTCTTCCCGCCTGCGCGAAAAACGCCACAAAAATCGACCCGAGCCAACCTATCCACCCGCCCTGCCGATCAGCGACCGCAAAGACGAAATCCTCGCGACGATCAAAGAAAATCCCGTCGTCATCATCGCCGGCGAAACCGGCTCGGGCAAGAGCACACAACTGCCCAAGATTTGTCTCGAAGCCGGCCGCGGCCAAGACGCGCGCATCGGCGTTACGCAACCGCGCCGCGTCGCCGCCCTGTCTATCGCCCAGCGCATCGCCGAAGAGCTCAAGGTCACTTATGGCCGCGATGTTGGTTGCAAGATCCGCTTCCGTGACCAGACCGCACCTGAGACCTGTATCAAGGTCATGACCGACGGCATGCTGCTCGCCGAAACACAGACCGACCCCGACCTACTCGAATACGACACCATCATCGTCGACGAAGCGCACGAGCGCAGCCTCAATATCGACTTTCTACTCGGCTATCTGCGGCTGCTGCGCCGCAAACGCCCCGAGCTCAAAATCGTCATCACCTCGGCAACGATCGACACCGAAACTTTTTCCAAGGCCTTTGACGACGCACCGATAATCGAGGTCTCCGGTCGGATGTTCCCCGTCGAGGTGCGCTATTGGCCGCTCGATGAAATGATGCAGGACCGCGGCGACTACACCTATATAGATGCCGCCGTCGATTCGGTCGACAAGGTCCTGCAGGAATCGCGGCAGGGTGACCTGCTGGTCTTCTTACCTTCCGAGCGCGATATCCGCGAAACCCGCGAGCGGCTCGAAGAGCGCAAGTTGCGCGGCCTCGAAATCCTGTCGCTCTTCGGCCGCCTGACCGCCTCCGAACAACAACGCGTCTTCTCATCCGGGGGTAGCCGCCGCGTCGTATTGGCCACCAATATCGCCGAGACCTCGCTGACCATTCCCCGCATCCGCTACGTCATCGACTCCGGCCTGGCTAGGCTCTCGCGCTACAACCCACGCACGCACACCCAGCGCCTGCCCATCGAAGCGATCTCCCGGTCGAGCGCCCGCCAGCGCGAAGGCCGCTGCGGCCGCGTCGAGGACGGCATCTGCATTCGCCTCTACTCTGAGCAAGACTTCCTCGCACGGGACGAATACACGCAACCCGAGATCCAGCGCGCCAACCTCGCCGAGGTTATTCTGCGCATGATCAACCTCAAGCTCGGCGAAATCGAAGCCTTCCCCTTTATCGACCCGCCCTCCAAACAAGCCATCGGCGGCGGCTTCCAACTCCTGCGCGAACTCAACGCGCTCGACGAAAACCGCAAGCTCACCCGCACCGGGCGCGATATGGCCCGCCTACCCATCGACCCCACCGTCTCGCGCATGTTGCTGCAGGCCCGCGAGGAGCACGCGCTGTCCGAAGTGCTCGTTATCGCCGCCGCGATCAGCGTGCAAGACCCGCGCGAGCGCCCCTTAGAAGCACAAGCCGAAGCCGATGCTATGCACCGGCAATTCCAAGACAAGAACAGCGACTTCCTCGCCTTTCTCAATATCTGGAGCACCTATCACGACAAGATGGAAAGCTCCTCGCAGAATCAGCTACGCAAATTCTGCAAGGCGCACTACCTCTCTTATATGCGCATGCGCGAGTGGCGAGATATACACCAGCAGATCAAGGAATCCCTGCGCGAGATAAAGGGCTTCCGCTTTAACGAGCAACCCGCCGAATACGACGCGATCCACCGCGCTATACTCACCGGCCTGCTGTCGAGCATAGCCTGCAAAGAAGAGGGCAACCTCTATAAAGCGGCGCGCAACCGCGAAGTCATGGTATTCCCCGGTTCAGGGCTCTTCCAGCGCAACGAAAAAAAGAAGGCCGCCGAAGACGAACAACGCAACAAGGACAAGACGCCCGGCTGGATCGTCTCTGCCGAAATCGTCGAAACCTCCCGCCTCTTCGCCCGCACCGTCGCCCGCATCCAACCCGAATGGCTGGAAGAACTGGGCAGCCACCTCTACCGCGCCTCCTACGACCAACCCTATTTCAACGCCCGCTCGGGCCGGGTGCTGGTGCGCGAAAAACTCACCCTCTATGGCCTCGAACTACTCACCCGGCGCATCGGCTACAGCCGTATCAATACCCGCGAAGCCACCGAAATATTTATCCGCGAAGCGCTGGTGCCCGGCGCCGTGCATACCCCCCACGAATTTCTCAAACGCAATACCCGCCTCTGCCAGAAACTAGAAACCTGGCAGACCCGGGCGCCCGGTACGAAAGCCGCGGCTGTCGATATTGAACAAGCCGCTGTCGACTTCTACACCCGGCACCTCGACGATGTGTCCTCACTGCACGACCTCAACCGCTTCATCAAGGACAAGGCCGACGACTTCCTGTTGATGCAGGAAGAGGATCTGCTCGGCGCCACGCGCACCGACTTCGATGAACAGGCCTTCCCCGACGTGTTAGATTTCGACGGCGAGGAGTTGGCTCTCAGCTATGCCTACAGCCCGGGCCAAGACGAAGACGGCATCACCGTCGCCCTGCCCTACAAACTCGCCCAGGCCGTCGACCCGGAGGTGCTCGAATGGCTGGTACCGGGCCTATTGCAGGAAAAGATCACCGCCCTGTTGCGCGCGCTGCCCAAGGCGATCCGCAAACAATTGCTACCGATTCCCGAAAAAGCCAAGGATATCGCCTCGGCCCTTAAACCGACGCACCCGACCTTCCTCGAATCTCTGCAAGACCACATCCGGCAAAATTACCGCATCCACATCCAAGCCGCCGATTGGCACGCCGACGAATTGCCCGACCATCTCAAGATGCGCATCGAGGTCCAGGGAACCGACGACCAGCCGATCGCCGCCGGCCGCAACCTGCAGCAACTAACACAAAGCCTCGAGCAACACGATACCCCAGCAGAGCTCAACGCCTGGAAAAAAGCCGCACAACAATGGCAACGGGAGAGTGTAACCGAATGGGATTTCGGCGATCTGCCCGAAAGGGTAGAAATCACACAAGTCGGCGGCGTGCCGCTCTACGGCTGGCCCGGCCTCGACCGGGGCGAAGCCGGCATTTCCCTCACGCTCTGCAAGAGCCGCGCCGAAGCCGAGGCCCGTTCGCGCGAAGGTTTTTTCGGACTCTGCACCCTGGCACTCGGCGACAAGCTGGCCTGGCTGCAACGCGAGCTGAAAGAATTGGCGCAGTTCAAGGCGCTCTACCAAGGCAGCCCCCTTGAACTGCGCGAACAGGCTTTTGAACACCTCGAACGCTATCTCTTCCACCGCGAAAAGATCCTGCCTCTGTGCCAAAGCGATTTTACTGCTACGCTCGAGCAAGCAGAAAAACTGCTGCGCGGCCTGGCCCCACGTTTTATCTCGCTGGTCGACGGCCTGCTCAAAGCCCGCCGAGAAATCCTGCTCTCCGGCCAGACCTATCTCGGGCTCGACGCAGATCTCGAACGGCTGGAGCCAGCCGACTTCCTAGCTCACGTCCCCTTCCGTCAGCTCAGCCACCTGCTCCGCTACCTAAAAGCGGTGCAAGTCCGCGCAGAACGAAACAAGACCGACCCGCGCAAAGACGCGCAAAAAGCAGACCTGATCAAGATCTACCAAAACCCGTTGGGGAAATTCACCGCCGAAGATAATTCGCCCGAGCGAAAGAAACTAATCGAGGAATTGCGCTGGATGCTGGAAGAATATCGCGTCTCGGTCTTCGCCCAGGAGTTGGGCACCGCCCATCCGATTTCCCCCAAACGACTCGACAAAAAGATCGAGCAGATCCGGCAGATCCGATGATCCGCGCCCTGATCTTCGACCTCTGCGACACCGTAGTGCGCACCGCCGGTCTGCCCGGCCTCGTCCACCTACCCGGAGTCGAAGGCCACCACGACGAAGAAAGCCTAGGGCAATGGCTACACGACAGCACCGAATTCTACGCCTTTGAACGCGGTGAAATCAGCGCCGATGAATTCTTCGCCGCCTTCCGCACGGGCCTTAAAATACACGCCACGGACGACGAACTGGGCCGCGCTTTTGAAGAATTGATCCTACACGAAATCGAGGGTGTCGGTCCCCTGCTCAGGAAATTAGCCACCGACTACCCGCTCTACGCGCTTTCCAATAATAATGTCGTGCTGTGGCAGGGGGTACAACGCGTTTGCAACACACTTGATGTCTTCGAGAAAATATTCTTGTCACAGGAAATCGGTTTACTCAAGCCTGAGCCGGCCGCGTTCCACTATACATTGCAGCAGATCGGCTGCCAACCACAAGAAGCTGTGCTCATTGACGACAACCCACGCTGCATAGCGGCGGCGGCCCAACTCAATTTGGCAACCGTGCTCTTTCGCGATGCCGCCAAAACAGAGCACGAATTAGTCGAAGTCATAGGAAATAAAAACTTGCCTGATTTTTAACGCTTCGTATATTTTGCAAAATAAGAGAGGGAAAATCGCATGGAAGGAATTGAAGTACCGGCCATGATCACCGCGCTGTTCTTGATGTTTGCCTCGGTTGGCGCTAAGGTGGGGACCGCACAGCTGATCGGGCGCATGAAACACCAAATCAGCCACGTGTCCAGTCTCAAGCAGGAGGCCCTAAGCCGGCTTAAAATAGTCCAGAGCCAAAAAAATGTGGCTGTGCAAAATAAAGGCTTGCTGACGACCAAAAAGATCAAGCTCGAAAAGCGTTTCAATCGCATAAAGATAGACATGAACGATATCAAGGAGGATGAAGACGCGCGCAAGCAGCGCAGCGAAATCCGCAAAATCGAATAGAGCTCAGATCTTCTCTTTAAGCCACCCGTAGCATTTTTCGTAGCCCACCCCGCCCTCAGCCTCCGCTCCTTCGTATTCCGCCGTCCAAGCTCCGTCGTAACCAACTTCTTTTAGACATTTGACCACGTGGTCCAGATGGATTTCTCCATCGCCCAACGCTGCACCCTTGTAATCCTGCCGTGAACCCGTCCCGTCTTTCATATGCGTGTGGAACACATGCGGCGCCAGAATCTCGTAGAAGCGATCAATCTGGTCCAGCTCGTGCCCGAACCAGCGGTAGTTCATCGTGTCGAGGTTGACACCGAGCCGATCCGAGCCGACCCGCTCGATCAGACTCAACTGCCAATCACCGTCGTTGGTCGAAATTCCGTGGTTGTCGAGCGCGATGCGCACGTTGTACTGTTCGAGAAAATCGGCGCAGCGCTTAAAGGCCTCGAGCATCATCGCATCCCACTGATCTTCGGGCACCTGGTCGTTGCGATTCCAGCCCCCGTCCGAGCGCACGATATCCGTGCCGGTGGCGGGAATGATCTGGCAAACATAGCGATAGCGCTCGATCTGTGCTTCGAAGTCCGCCGGATCGGCTTGCAGGAAGTCGTTACCCGCCGCCACCGCCGAAGCCTGCATGCCGTATTTCGCCAAAAGCTCGCGCGTGGCCTCGGCCGACTTCTCGCCGTCCTTGGACTCGCCGTCCCAAATATCACCGATCTGTAGCTCGCAATGCTCGTAACCGATCTCGCTGGCCCGGCGGGCAAAACCCTCCAGATCATAACCGGGCCAGTTGTAGTGAATTGCACCAATTTTCGTCATCCCGCCTCTCCTATTCGATGCCCAGTAACTCAACTTCGAAAATCAACGTCGACCCCGGTGGGATTTTTCCAGTGGGACGGTCACCATAGGCCAATTCTGGCGGAATAACCAGCTTGGCTTTGCCGCCGACCTTCATCATCGCCACGCCTTCGGTCCACCCCGCTATAACCTGATTGAGCGGGAAATCTACTGGCTCGTTTCGTTCGACCGAAGAATCAAAGACCGTACCATCGATCAGCGTACCGTGGTAGTGAACCTTGACCTTGTCCGTTGGTTGAGGTTGGGCACCACTACCTGCTACCTGCTCGATATAAACCAGGCCGGAAGCTGTTTTGACCGCACCCGGCTCGGCGGCGGCCTGCTCAATAAAAGCCACGCCCATTTCTTTCTCACCGACGGCCTGTTCCTGGGTACGAGCCTGCACATTCGCAAAACGCTGCTGCAGATAGTCGTTGAGTTCCTGGCCGTAATCGTTCATATCGATCGCCGGCTCTCCTTCGACCATTCCGGCCTTGAAGCCTTCGGCAATCATCGCTACTTCTTCGGCGGTGAACTCGCCCTTGAAGGTCCCGAGCGTGTTTCCAGCCACCGACAAGCCGATGGCGTAACGCTTTTTCTCTTCTTCTGTTTGCGGGTCGGGCGGCGCTTGGGCCTGTTCGGCGCAGGCAACCAAGGCGATAAATGCGATGGCGATCAGGCGCATTACTTTCACAACAAACTCCCTTTTTTAGATTCTTTTATTTTAGGTCTATGCAAGTTAGAGACGAATACTATTATAGGCAAGGCGCTTGACCGAGTCGCCAGACCTGCGTCTGTAAGGGCATAAGACAAAGCTCGAAAAGACCGTCACCAACCGCCGCCGTCTCGATCGCGAAGGCTTCATAGGTGTCGAAGCATTTTTCGCGCGGCATCGGCGAGCCGGGCAAATAGTCAAAATTGCAATGGGCTCGGTGGGGCGTGCGTGGATCGAGATTATGGGCTACCAGCACCGCTCCGCGGGCGCTATAACGGACATAAGCCAGGATGCGATCGTCCACATCACCGCCGGCGTTATTGCGGTGGAAGTAAACTTCCCCGGCGCTGAATTCGGGGCATGCGCTTTGCAGTTCCAGCAATTGCGCATAGGCCCGCACCAGGCTCGCGTTCGGCTCACGTTCAGACCAGGCAAAATTCAACAGGGTCTCCGTCTCGAAATCGGTGCGCGTCTGCTCGCCCCATTCGCTGCCCAGTTCCAGGCCCCGAGCCAGGACACACCCCGAGGCCGAACCCGCCGAGCTATCGATAAGCGCGGTCTGCAAGTTTTTGAGCAGCGCCATCAACAGCGCCTCCCCACGACCATGGCTCTGGTTTGCAAGTGCCTGCCAATAAGAACGCGCCTGCTCGTCGTGTTGCAAGAGTTCAGCAAAACGATCGTGCCATACCTGCGTGGCCCGCGGGCTATCGTGGTTTTCGAAATAGGCCATTGCCACCGTGCCTGGCGCATAGACACGATTGGTCTCTTCGATAAAATCGACGAGCGGTCCGGCGTGTTCGACATCCCGATGAAAGTCGACCAATAGCGCATAGACCATATCCACCGGGATATCCACAGCCTCCGCCAGCGGACACAAGGTCTCTCCTAGCACCAGAGCTTGTGGTTGGGTAGCTTGGATGCGGTTTTTAAGCTTTTTGAGGAAGGGACGATCGATCGTCTGGCTGGCGTCGATGCGCACCCCGTCGAAATCGCATTGCTCGATCCAATAGGGCGCGACCTCCAACAGATAGTCCTGCAATGGCCGGTTGTAGACCAAGTCGAAAAGCGCCACATCGGAATAGACCAACCAAGCAATCTGGTGTATGCGCGGCGCGCCATTTTCGTCGAGCAGATACCACTCGGGATGTTCTTCGATCAACGGGCAATCGCGACTGCTCTGCATCAACACCAGATCAAAAATAACCTTCTTGCCCAGTGCGTGGGCCCGCCGGGTCAATGCCCGCAACTCGGCACGACCGACCAGTTGCACGAGTGCCTCACGACCAAGCGCCCGTTGCGCCGCTGCCGTCGACATGCCAGCGAAAGCCTCCATCTCATCCACTTCACCCGGACGCACCAGCCCTTCCTCCACCAATCCCGCCAGATCTACGTTGGCCAGCGGCGAAACTAGCTCGGGGTCGATCCGAAAGAAGTCGCGCACCGCATAGACGCTACCCAGGCTGCCTTTGCGCACGTCCTCTCCGGTATGCAGATCTGCAAAACCCGGCAGAAAAAAGGGCAGCAGATAGATCACATCGGCCGGTATATCCGCCAACCGTCGCGTTATGTCTGCGAGCGTGCCCGAACGAAAAGTGCCCTCTTCGACCCGAGCGTCAACCTTGCGCGCGCACACCTCGGCGATCGTCGGCCCCTGTCGCACCCATTGCGGGCTGACCACGACCACGCCGTCGCTATTTTTGGCCAAGTCGTTGAGACTGATCCATTCCTTGCGCCCTGCTTCGACGTGGCTATCGGCGGAAAACTCTACCGTGTAGTTAAAGGCGCCGGTGCGCGACAAATCGAAGGCCGGCGACTCGAAAACGAGATTATTGCCGTCGGGCACCGCCGCGCCTTGCCCGTCGGTAACCAGTTGCATCTCGATATACGAGCCCGTGTCATCGACATCAGTCCACAATCGCGCATCGATGTCCTCCGCACGGACGGCGCTTGCGTCGATGGCGTCGATGAAGAGCTGACAACGCACCGTAGCCCGAGCCGACGTCTTGCCCGGCTCGATATAGGCCCTCGCTAAGGTCGGTCCATACGTTGTACCGTCTATTTCAATGATCTCGTTGCCGCCCCAAACCAACCAATTGTCGAAGGCATGGCGTTGGTAGCGACAGTGCAACTGCTGGTAAAACGCGGCACGCAAGCCGAGTACGGCCGTATCGGTCACAGCATAATCTCCAGGATGGAATAAATTTTCAGGCGTGGCCTTCCTTATAGTGCCGCCGCAGAATATCCTCACCAAAATCATTACTCAAATCGCGCCAGACCGCGTGGATGTGGTTGGCATCATTTTGCGTATTGTCGTATTCGGCGAGAAAGCTCGGTCCCAACACCCGATAATAATGTGGCCCACCGCGCTCCTCGGCACCCGCCCATGCAAAACACGCCGCCTGCAAATCCGCTCCCGCTAACCGCGCCCACTCGGCCTCCGCGACCGCCTCGGGCAAGCGTTTGACATAGGTCTCGACGAGGGCGTGCAGAATGTCGCGCTGCGCCGCATTCATCTCCTGGCTGCCCAAACCCTCCGGCTGCACCTCGCCACGCACATAGGGCACATTGGTAGTGATAATATCGCCCGGCGCCTGCTCGTCAACGATGGCTACCGTCTTTTGCTCGCCGTCGAGCGCATGCAAAAGCTGTCGCCCTAGGTCCTCCTCTTCTTTTAGCGCCCGCAAACCCGTTTGTTCACCGTGGCGCACCTCGCCGGGGTTCGAACCGAAGAACAGCGGCGTCGGCCCCAACATCCGCCCCTCGACCAGCGTGTAGTTGAGCGAAATATGATGGCCCTCGAAACGCCAGCCCCAAGGCGCGTCGGTGCCCGGTGCGCCGAAGACGCTAACATAATAAAGCTCGGGATCGCGCGGGAAACGCCGCCCACCGCCCTCAAGTTCGGCCAGTATTGGCTCCAACGACATAATCGTCGAAAGCTTCTCGTAGCCTTGAGCGCTCACCCCCGTCGCCACCAGCGCGTGTGCCAGCTCCCGCTGCTTCTCGTCCATCTCCTTCAGCGGCAATCCCGCCCGGTCGCGCGGTATGTAATGCCAATTTTCGCGCTCAACCGTATCGGCAAAATCGATGACCGCCTTTTGTTGCCCCGTGGCATCTAGGCCGGCGAGGAAATTACTAGCCGCCTCGGCCATACGCCCTACGGTATCGGCCTGGTCCATTGCTCTCCCTTTCTCAAGTCGGTTCGCGCGACGACAGGTCGTCGTGCAAATCGATCGTAGTATATTCTTCGTCCCTTTGTGCCACGGCGATGCGCACAAATTCTAACTCCTTCGGGCCTGGGTTGTAAATGCCGTGCCCCTGTCCGATACCCTGCCAGGTCACCGACCCCTGCCCCACTGCGAAAGTCTCGTCGTCAATCGTCATCAAACCCTCGCCCTGCAAAATCACAAAGCTTTCCTCCAACGCGTCGTGATAGTGATAACCCACTGACCCGCCCTCGCTCAAAATGGCGTGGTCGAGAAAAGTCCAAGTGCTGCGAAAATCCTCCGGTTTGAGCACGTGCCGGGTAGCGATCCTGCCGCAACCGCCGTGTATCGCGTCGCGCCACTTGAGCTCGGCCTGGGCGAAAGACCCCGTCCGCACAAAAGTATCCCGCTCCACCTTGCCCATCTGCCCCCTATCCATCGCGACCCGCACGTCGAACACTCCGAATACGCGCTCCGTCAAATTCCCCAGCTCGTGGTCATAGGCTATCGGCGCGATAATAAACCCCGGCCCTTCACCACTCGTCCCCCTCGATCCCCAAGACTCATCACTCTCCTTGCGAAACGATTCCACCGCCAATTCAGCTGGCCCCCCCAACAACACATACCCCTGCTCGCAACGTTCTCCCTCACCCGCAATAGAACGCACTTCCCCCGGCTCTAAAGCGCAATAATCAAACACCGACCAAGGCGTCTCAAAGCGCTGACCGGCAAAAACCGGCCCACCCTCCCGATTCAACTCAGCAATATGGACGTGCTTCATCTCTCACTCACATATAACAATTGAGAACAACGTGCCCGAGGTCCGTTTGGGGACATCCCCGTGAGCGGCTTTGCTGTCCCCTGGAGCCACAGGAATGTGGCGTAGGGGGATAGCCCTCGGAGGAACACAGGATGTGTTCCGAGAATGAGCGAAGGGGATGTCCCCAAACGGACCATCCACACCACAAACCCCGCCGACATTCTCAACACCATTTAAATTACACACCCTCCCCTCCCCCCACAAACCCTTGACACCCCTCCTCCCAGTACCCAACATAAACGCGCACCTATCCCATACACCTACGGAGTCCACCGCATGCCAGCCAAGAAAAAAGGCCCCATCCGCGTCGCCGTGCTCGGCCAAGGCCGTTCCGGCCTCGATATCCACTGCCGCTACTTCAAAACCGCCCCGCGCAAATTCCAAATAGTCGCCATCTCCGATCTTTTGCGTGACCGCCGCAAGCGCGCAGAGAGCGAAATGGGTTGTGCCACCTACGCCAACTACCACGACCTGCTCGCTCGCGACGACCTCGACCTCGTCGTCAACGCCCTTCCTAGCCAGCTCCACCCCCAGGGTAGCATCGACGCCCTCAACGCCGGGCACCACACGGTCTGCGAAAAACCCCTCGCCTGGAGCGTCGCCGAACTCGACAAGATGATCGCCGCCGCCCGCGCCGCGCGTCGCAAGCTATTGCCCTTCCAACAATCGCGCAACGCACCGCAGTTCCAGAAAATGCTGCAAGTCATCGATTCCGGCGTGCTAGGCCGTATCGTGCAGGTCTCGCTCTCCTTCAGCGGCTTCGCCCGTCGTTGGGATTGGCAGACCCTGCAAGAATACAAGGGCGGCAACTTGCTCAACACCGGTCCGCACCCGATGGACCAGGCCATGCGGCTGCTCGATTTTAAAAAGCCGCAGCATATTCTTTGTGCGATGGACCGCGCCAACACCTCTGGCGATGCCGAAGACTATGTGAAAATCCTGCTGCGCACCAAGGACAAACCCGTGATCGACGTCGAAATATCCTCCTGCACCACTTTCCCGCAACCCATGTACACCGTGCACGGCGAACGCGGCGGTCTTTCGGGCGGGCCATCGGGCCTGACCTGGCGCTATTACAACCCCAAGAAAGCAGCCGCGCAAAAAGTCATCCGCAGCTCGTTGCCCGGCCCGAGCTATTGCCGCGAGGACTTGCCGATGATCGAGAAGACCTGGACACCGAGCAAGACCCAGCAAAACGCCTTCGCCTTTATGTCCAAAACCTATTACGAGCACGTCTACGCCGTCTTGCGCGAAGGCGCCAAAGCACAGATCACACCGCAGCAGGCACGCGTACAAGTCGCCGTCATCGAAGAGTGCCATCGCCAGAATCCACTCTCCAAGCTGCCGCGCAAAGGCTGGTCGAAGGGCAAATAAGATGAACGCTACAAAAGCAGCAACCCTCGACACCGCCATCGCCAAGCTACCGCGCGTGCCGTTAGCCTCAGTCCGGCCAACCCCGCTGGAACCCATGCTGCGCCTGGCCGCCCATCTCAAAAGCCCGGCGCTGCATATCAAACGCGACGACCTGACGGGCCTGGCCTTCGGCGGCAACAAGACGCGGATGTTCGAATTTTCCCTCGCTGATGCGTTAGCAGCGGGCGCCGATACCATCGTCTCGGGCGCGGCGGTACAATCCAACTATTGCCGCCAACTCGCCGCCGCCTGCGCCAAATTAGGCCTGGAGCTCCACCTGATCCTGAGACCGGTGCGCGATATCGACAAGACCGAATCACAGGGCAACAACCTGTTGCAACACCTGCTCGGCGCACATATTACGGTGCTGGAAGAGGGCAAACACATCATCCAGACCGGCGCGATCCAGGCCAAGGTCGACGAGCTAACCGCGCAGGGGAAGAAGGTCTACTGGCCACGCCGCGAATCCACTATCGATCTCGACGTCATCGCTTATGTCGAAGTCGGCGTCGAAATCGCCCGCCAGTGCCAAGCGCAAAACATCGCCCCCGAATATCTCTACCTCGCCGCCTTAGATACCACGCAAGCCGGCGTCGCGTTGGGGTTGACCTACCTCGAATCGCCGATCAAAGTGCGCGGCTTCTGCCCCCTGCCCAATATAGACGACCGCCACCAGGATATGGCCGACCTCGCCAATCAAGCCGCCCACCGTCTCGGCCTCGATACCAAACTCAGCGCAGCCGATTTCGACAACGATGACACCTTCGTCGGTGAAGGCTATGGCCTGCCTTCACCGGAAGGCCTCAACGCATTGCGCACCCTCGCCCGCACCGAAGGCATCCTGCTCGACCCCGTCTATACCAGCAAAGCACTTGCCGGCCTTTTCGCGCATGCATCAGACGGCCGTCTCGACGGCGAGGCCATCTTCCTGCACACCGGTGGCAACCCCGCCCTATTCGCCTACGCGCAGGACGTGCTCGCTGAATAAATGGAACCCATCTTCCTGATCGGGGTCTCCTTCCTAACCTCAACCTTCACCGCCGTCATCGGCATGGGCGGCGGCATTATGCTGATCTCGGTCATGCCCGGCCTCTTGCCCGCCGCCGCCATCGTGCCCGTGCACGGCGCCGTGCAACTCGCCTCAAATTCGAGCCGCGTGCTCTTCGGCCTGCGCCATATCGAATGGAGTATCTTCTGGCCTTTTCTGGCCGGTGCAACGCTCGGCTCTATCGTCGGTGCAAGCGCCGTCATCCGCCTCAGCTTCGATTATCTCCCACTTTACCTCGGGATCTTCGTGCTAATCGTCACCTGGGTCCCCATCCCCAAACGCGCCTTCCGCCTACCCGGGCATTTTGTCATCCTCGGCGCTATCCAGACCTTCTTCTCCCTCTTCGTCGGTGTCACCGGCCCCTTGACCAACGCCTTCCTAGTCCGCGAAGAATTACCCAAAGACCGCCTGGTCGTCACGCACGGCAGCGTCATGACGGCGACACATCTGTGCAAAATCCTGGTCTTCGGCTTCATCGGCTTCGTCTACACCCCCTATCTGCCACTCATCGCCGGCATGCTCGTCGCGGTAATCGCAGGCTCCTGGTTCGGCACTAAAATCCGCGACCATCTTTCCGAGGTCTTCTTTCGCAAAGTCTTCAAGACCTTGATCACACTGCTCTCATTGCGCATGATTATAAACGCGCTCTATCCTATTTAATTATACTTTTTCATACGCGGCTGTGATTCACCTCATAAAAAACTCTAACGCATGCAATCCATAATCGACGGCAACTATTCTAGCCGAGGATCGTTTCGGGGTTTTCCCCTGAGCGGATTGTAATCCCAGATTTCACCTCGGAGCCGACCAGGGATGGTCGGCGAGAATGAGCGAAGGGAACACCCCGAAACGATCCGTCAGCACCCCAGGAGCGCCGACCATGAACGAACAAGAACAAGCCCTACAAGAATTGGCAATCTACGGCTTCACCATCTTAGAAAGCGTAGTCGACGCCGACACCGCCGAAGCCATGCGCGAAACCCTCATCCGCTGTGCCGAAGAACACGGCACCGAACATACCCACCGCGGCTCCGCCCGCCACGTCTCCAACCTGCCAGTACTCGACCGCATCTTCCACCAGTGCATCGACCACCCCCGCGTCCTGCCGCTGCTCGAACATTTTCTCCAGCCCTCGCTAATTCTCGGCAGCCTCAACTCGCGTATCGTCCGCCCCGGCGACGGCTACCAGGGCCTGCACAGCGACATCCCGGTCTATATGCTCAATATGGACACCCCGGTGATGATGAACACCGTCTGGATGCTCGACGACTTCAGCCCCGAAATCGGCGGCACACGCGTCGTGCCCGGCTCGCATAAAAGCGGTTTGGGTGCCCCGCCAGAAGGGTTCGAAGTCAAACATGAAACTCAACCCTCCGCACCGGCCGGTTCGGTAATCGTTTTCAACGGCCAATGTTGGCACGGCGGCGGCGCCAATACCAGCGACCGCACCCGCCACGCTCTTTTCGGCCATTATAGAAAGCACATGCTGGTCTTTCAACTCGATCCGCACGACGGCTTCCCGCCCGAATGGTACGAGGGCTTAAATGAACGCCAACGCCAACTGCTGCGCATGCAGAAAGGCATCGGCGCCCTGCACGCCGCCGATGCCCATTTCTAAAGACGCGGGCAAACTGATCGACGGCCGGCGCCGGTTCGCCCACGTCCTGGTCAAAGGGCGCAAGGCCATCATAGCCGTGCCGTTTCCCGAGATGCCCAAACCCGACGCCCTCCAAGAGCTTTAATGGCGCGCAAGGATATCCGCACCATCTCGATCTTCTGCGCCGCCTGTCGCAGCCTGCTCTACAAATACCGCAAGGGTGGACGCGGCGGCCTGGTCAAGTGCCTCGAGGACCGCATTGTCGACGACCGCACTGCCGGCGACCTCAAGTGTCCGCACTGCGGCCAGGAGTTCGCGCGTTTTAAGATGATGCAGGGCCAACGGGCCCACAAAATCATACAGGGCAAGGTTTACACCAAGGGCATGTCGAGGAAGTAATGCCCTTGACACTCCGTCTTCTCCCGCAGATTCTCGCCATCTGCACCCTGCCACCCGAGGCCGATCCGCCCATGACCGACACCGATTTCTACTCCATCACGCGCACCCCCGACGAACTATCTCTCGTCCTGCCCGAAACCGACATACCGCCCGGCGCGACATGCGAATCCGGCTGGCGCTGCTTCTACGTTGACAGCTCGCTACCCTTCGACGCCGTCGGCATCCTCGCCGGCCTGACGGCCCCTTTAGCCGCCGCCGACATCAGCATCTTCTCCGTTTCCAGCTACAAAACCGACTATCTCCTGGTGCGCCAGGACGACTTGGAAAAAGCTTGTGTGACCTTGACTGACGCGGGTTATTCGATTCTCAAATGACCCGCTTGCAATATGCGTTAGCCGTGTTTTTAAAAAACCTGCCCGTTGAGTGTGGGGCTCCGGGTATGACCGTGGCGAGCTTATTTAAAGTCCCCCGGGCCGTCGCCACGACCAGGCCCTTTT
>DQLG01000103.1 GCA_015660315.1 Candidatus Latescibacterota bacterium | reverse complement strand
GCAACCTCGATGAGGCGACCAGTGAATCACTGCATCAACTACTGGCTGATCTTGCTCGGGCGAGTGGGCTGGCCTTTGTGGTGATGACGCACGATCGAAAGCTGGCCCAGAGCATGGACCGAATGGGGCACATTGAAGCGGGTGTGCTGCAAATGGAGGAAGGCGCGACATGAAATGCGAGACATGCGCTAAAGGCGAAGCCACGGTCGCTTATACCCATATCGTTGACGATACGAAAAAGACGCTTTTTCTTTGCGGAGTTTGCGCAGAAGAAAAAAACATCGAGACAGCCGCACCGCCGGAGGATAAAACCAAGGACGTGCCGGTATTGGTGAAAGAGGTTAAGGAGGAATTGACCAACCTCGCCGGAGCTGAAGACGCCGGCAGTGCCAGTTGTCCGGCTTGCGGTATGGCCTACGACGAATTCAAGAAGGCCGGGCGCCTCGGTTGTACCGAGTGCTACGCGGCGTTTGCGCCACAATTAGAGCGCCTGCTCAAACGCATCCACGGTGCGGAGAGGCATCGGGGCAAGGGACCAATCGAGGCCCGGTCGGAATCTCCGCCCGAACCACCATCGATAGATGAAGCCGTGACGACGGATACCAACATCTTGGATCAGTTGCGCGACGAGTTGGCCAAGGCGGTTTCGGCGGAGGCCTTTGAAGAGGCAGCGCAACTCCGCGATCGCATTCGCGCACTCGAAGGGGGGCGTTAGATGGATCTGCGGGGCTTGGTCAATAACGCTGCGCGCTGGCTCAACGGCGAGGATGACGCCGACGGCATGATCGTTAGCTGCCGAGCGCGCTTGGCGCGCAATATATCCACGCTGCCTTTTGCGCCTAAGGCCACGCTCGATGACCAGGAGCAGATTATCGAGCAAGTGCTCGGGGCGGCGCAGCAGGGCAGGCAGATGGGCAATGCGGCTTTTTTTAAGATGAACACACTACAGAGCAATGAACGTCGACTTCTCGTTGAACGCCATTTGATCAGCCCGGCCCTGGCCGAGAGCAAAGGACAGCGCGGTTTGCTCTTTAATCCGGACGAATCGCTCAGCGTGATGATCAACGAGGAGGACCATTTGCGCCTGCAGGCCATTTTGCCCGGTTTGCAGCCGATGCAGGCGTGGCAAGAGGTTAATGCGCTCGACGACGAACTTGGCGGATTATTGCGGTACGCGCATTCGGAACAGTGGGGGTTTCTTACGGCCTGTCCCACGAATACGGGCACCGGATTGCGCGTTTCGGTACTTATCCACTTGCCGGCGCTGGTTGTGACTGAGGATATGGAGCGGGTGATGCGCGGCCTGACCCAGATGACCTTTACCGTGCGTGGATTCTATGGGGAAGGCACGAATGCGGTCGGCAATCTGTTTCAGATTTCCAACCAGTCCACCATGGGGGTGCCGGAGGGGGAGATCGTCGAGAAACTGGTGGAAGTGACCCGGCAGATTATGGCCCACGAAAAAGAGGCACAGGCGGCGTTGCTCAAGGAAGCGCCCGCGCAGGTAGAAGACAAGGTCTGGCGGGCTTATGGGCTTCTGGCCCACGCCCGGGTGTTGAGCAGCCAGGAGTTTATGAATCTGCTCTCAGCGGTGCGCCTGGGGCGCAGCTTGGGGATTATAGACGGGATATCCTCGGGCTTTATCAATCAGTTGATGATTATCACTCAACCATCACATCTGCAAGCCGAGGCTGGAGTCGATCTTTCCCCTGAAGAACGGGACGTGCGCAGGGCCGAAGTGGCGCGGCGACGCCTAGCTGAATTGGGTGCGGCTTAAGGGGTGTCCACCTTGACAAGAACCTGTGCTTTTGGTAGTTTCAAAAAACCGGAGTTTCTCCGGTAAAATTTTGTAAATTCTCAAGATTCACCCCTTTTTTTGCGTTGACGAAAATTGGGTATCTGCGGGGGATGAATTGTGGAGGACGGTCAAATGAATAATATGTTCACCGATGGTGTGAAAAGGGTTATGCAACTAGCGCGCGAGGAGTCGGCGCGGTTAGGACACAATTATATAGGCACCGAACATTTGCTGCTGGGTATTATAAAGGATGGCAAGGGCAAGGCCGTTAATGTTTTAACGAACTTGGGGCTGAGCCTAGAGACGGTCAAACAGTCGGTAGAAGACTATGTCGCGACCTCTGGTGGTACCATGACAATCGGCGAGGTACCTTTTACTCCTCGTGCCAAACAGATCCTTGAAGTAGCGGCCAATGAGGCCAAAGAGATGAAGACGCAGTTCGTCGATGTCGAGCATTTGTTGTTGGCGCTGCTCAAGGACAAGGAAGGCGTAGCCGCCCAGATCCTAGCCGCCTTCGGTGTCGATTACAAGACGGCGATGGAAGAGACATTGGCCGTGCTTGAAGGCAAGACCACCGGCCGCAAGGAAAAGGGCAAAAAGAGCAAGACGCCCTTCCTTGATCATTTCGGCCGCGACCTGACCCAGTTGGCCCGTGAAGGCAAGCTCGATCCTGTGATCGGTCGCCAGAAGGAAATCGAACGCGTTACGCAAGTGCTCAGTCGCCGCAAAAAGAACAATCCAATTCTCATTGGTGATCCCGGTGTTGGCAAAACTGCCATCGTTGAGGGCTTGGCCCAGCGCATTATCGAAAAGCGCGTGCCGCAGATCCTGCTCGACAAACGCCTCGTTACATTAGATATGGGTGGAGTTGTCGCCGGCACCAAATACCGGGGCCAGTTCGAAGAGCGCATCAAAGCGGTGATGAACGAGCTACAGCAGAACACCGATGTTATTATTTTTATCGACGAGTTGCACACCATCGTCGGCGCCGGTAGCGCTGAAGGCACACTCGATGCCTCCAATATGTTCAAGCCGGCGTTGGCTCGTGGCGAATTGCAGTGCATCGGCGCGACGACACTTGACGAATACCGCAAGCACATCGAGAAGGATGGGGCGCTCGAACGGCGTTTCCAGACCATCTTGGTCGACCCGCCCTCCTTGGACGATACGATCGAAATCCTCAAGGGATTGCGTTCGAGTTACGAGAGCCATCACCACGTGGAGTTTTCCGACGTCGTCGTCGCTTATGCGGTACGGCAGGCCGATCGCTATATCAGTGACCGCTATCTGCCCGATAAGGCCATCGACGTGATCGATGAAACCGGTTCACGGGTGCATCTTGCCCGGTTGAGCCCGCCCGAGGAAATCGGTAAACTCGAGGCCGAGATCCAGGAGATCAACCGCGAAAAGAATGAAGCGGCCGAACGCCAGGATTTTGAAGAGGCGGTGGTGCTGCGTGACAAATCGCTCAATTTGGGCGAAGAGTTACAGAAAAAACGCCAAGAGTGGGAAGAAGAGGTACGCGACGAAGTCGTCGAGGTAACCGTCGACGATATCGCCGAGGTCATTTCCAGTATGACCGGCATTCCGATTTCGCGTCTGGCCAAATCCGAGACCGACCGTTTGCTGGCGATGGAAGACACGCTCAAGAAAGATATCGTCGGTCAGGAGCAGGCCGTCACCGCGATATCGCGGGCTATCCGCCGCAGCCGTGCCGGTCTGCAGGATCCCAAGCGGCCCATTGGCTCGTTTATCTTCCTCGGGCCCACAGGCGTCGGCAAGACCGAATTGGCTAAGCGCCTGGCGGAATTTCTCTTTGACGATTCCGACGCGCTGATCTCGGTCGATATGTCCGAATACATGGAGAAATTCGCTGTATCGCGTTTGATTGGGGCGCCTCCGGGGTATGTCGGTTTTGATGAGGGCGGCCAGCTTACCGAGCGCGTGCGCCGTCGGCCCTATTCAGTGGTGCTGCTCGACGAGATCGAGAAGGCGCATCCCGACGTCTTCAATATCCTTTTACAGATTCTCGATGAGGGGCGGCTCACCGATAGCACCGGCCGCAAGGTGGATTTTCGCAATACCGTAATAATTATGACCTCCAACGCAGGCAGCCGCGATGTGGGCACCGGTGGTGTGTTGGGCTTTCAAAAGTCTGATTCAGACTCGATGCACACGATAATGGAAGGCAAGATCAACGATGCGCTGAAAAAGACCTTCAATCCCGAATTTCTCAACCGCGTCGACGATGCGATCATTTTCCATGCGTTGGATATCAATAATATCACCGAGATCATTGATATCCGCCTCAAAGAATTCAAGGCCCGTGTGGAGCCGCAAGATATTCAGGTGAGGGTCACTCCCGGAGCAAAAAATTTGCTCGCGGAAAAGGGATTCGATCAGGCTTATGGCGCGCGCTTTTTGGAACGGACGCTCCAGAAGATGCTCGAGGACCCGCTGGCCGAGGAGATCCTGAATGGTCGCTTTGGCGAAGGTAGCCGTATTCGCGTCACCAAAAAAGGTGACGAACTGGTTTTCGACGAAGAGCGGGACTCGGATGCGGTGATTGAAGAAAAGAAAAAGGAAAGCACCGGCTGAAGTCGGGCGTCAGAGTTTAGAGTATGTAGTACAGGCCGCTTTGCCGCTGTTCAGGTGGTAAAGCGGCCTTTACAATAGGGTGTCAAGTTCATAATATGTGGCTCTTTTGAGGTTAGAATTTATGGGAAATCTCCGAAATATTTTTTGCGCCATCGCTGCTGTAGGCTTGATGGGCAGTGCCGTCGAGGCGCAGAAGGTTGTCGAGATCGAGGTGCAGGGAGAATTGCGCAAGGTGGCCAAGTCACTGATTCTGACTACGGTCGGTCTTGAGCCGGGGGTTGAGTTGTCGCAGGAGAATGTGCAGCAGGCCGTGCGCGACCTGCAGAGGCTCAATGTTTTTGAGGATATTCAGATTTGGGGTGACCCGGGGCCGGGTGGGATCAAGCTGATCATTATGGTCGAGGAGTATCCGGCGTTGGAGGGGGTGCGGTTCAAAGGACAGAAGAAACTCAAAGAGAAGGACATGAAGGAAGCGCTGGCTTTCGTCAATGGCCAGGTCATCGCCCCCAAGGACGTCGTGCGGGGGGAACAGAAGATCCTTGACCTCTATCGCGAAAAGGGCTATCTGCGTGCCGAGATCAAAGGCCAGACTTTTGCGGGCGAGGAAGAAGGCAAGATCTTCGTGCAATACGATATTGAAGAGGGAGCCAAGGTCCAGATCAGGCAGATCCGCGTGGTCCAACGCCGCGCCGACGGCACCCTAATCGACAGCCGAGAGCTGCCGCCGCGCAACCCGCGCCGCCCAGAACAATGGGATGGTCTGGGCCCAGAGCCGCGCCGTCTGATCGGGATGATGGAGACCAAGGAGAAGCACTGGTGGCGCAAAGGCGAGTTCAGCGGCGATACCTATGAGGAAGACAAGCAGCGGTTTTTGGCCTACTACCGGAGTCTCGGTTTCCAACAGGCCGCGATTTCACGCGATAGCGTCTACTACGACTCGACGCGGCGTCATCTCTATATAGACGTGGAAATCGACGAGGGTCTGCAATATCGCTTGGGTGATGTCGCTTGGGAAGGCAACTCGATTTTTGCAACCGACGAACTTGTTGAGAAGATGGAATTAGACAAGGGGATGATCTACGGCCGTTCGGGGTTGGAACTGGCAGATATGGCGCGTTTTACCTATTACGAAAAAGGCTATCTGGACACGAGGGTGGTGCCGCAAGAAACGATCCATGGCGATTCCATTAGTGTGGCCTTCCAGATATTCGAAGGGCAGCCTTGGACCATCCGCAAGGTCGAGATTGCCGGCAATACCAAAACGCGGGAAAAGGTCATCCGTCGCGAGATCGAGCTTCGGCCGGGCGATATCTACAAACAGAACCTGGTGCAGGAAAGCCAGCGGCGCATCTTTCTGCTGAACTATTTCAAAGACGTGCAGATCCAACCCGAGTATAGCCCGGTCGAGGACGAGCGGCTAGTGGACTTGACCTTCAACGTCGAAGAGCGGCCGACTGGGCAGGCATCGATGGGCGCGGGTTATTCGGATCGCGACAAGTTAGTGGGGCAGATCGGCCTGCGAGTTCCGAATTTTCGCGGTATGGGGCAGAACTTGGACTTTAGTTGGGAGTTCGGCACCCGCCGCGAGCAGTTTCTTGTCGGCTTCACCGAACCCTGGCTTTTCGATACTCCGACCAGCTTGTCGGTGCGCGTCTATACGCTCAACAATCAATACTTTGACTTCTACGATTTTACGCGCAATTCGGTCAGTGTGCGCGTGGGGCGCCGTTTAAAGAAACCGGCTTATTCAAGTCTCTCGTTCGGTTATCGCCTGGAGAGCGAGGATTATTCCAATTTCGGTGATAGCTTCGATACCGACCTTTTGAGTAATCCGGCCTATTCCACTCGTTACGAAGAACGGTTGACCAGCAGTTTTGAATTGGTCTACTCGCGCGATACGCGCGACCAGGCCGAATTCCCGAACAAAGGCACTTTGTTTAGCTATACGCCGGAAATTGCCTCGTCGATCGTGGCGGGTGACGTGGATTTCCACAAACACCAAGTCGCTTTTAATTACTACCGGCCGAGTTGGTGGAAGTTTATTTGGAGCTTGGAGACCAAGGTCGCTGTCGTCGATGGGTTTTCCGATGACGACGATAGGAATCTCTCGATTTGGGAGCGGTTCTCACCCGGGGGCATCGATTTCTGGGACGGCGCAGTCAGGGGGTATCCCGACCGGTCGTTAGGGCCGCGTGTATCGAATATTCCGGTCGGCGGCCGCTCGATGGTGGTGATAAACCTCGAATACCGTTTCCCGATCGCCGAACAACAGGTATACGGCATCCTTTTCGCCGATGCGGGCAATGCCTGGGAGACGATCCCCGAACTGAACCCCCTTAAGCTTAGGCGTTCGTTGGGTTTCGGTTTCCGCGTGCAGACGCCGATGTTGGGGATGATCGGTTTTGACTTCGGTTATGGTTTTGATCGCCCCAAGGTTGACGGCGTGCCGGCTGGATGGAATACCCATTTTCAGTTCGGGCCGCAATTTTTCTAAAGATTTGCCTATAGACCGTGAGGTCCAGGGCGTTCCGACGACGTCCTGGATCTTTCTCTATCCGCTATTTCACAAATTTCCCGCAAGTCGTATCTTATACAGTTCGATTTTCGTTCGTATAAGCAAAGAGGAGTTGGTATGAAACGCGTCCTGCTGTCCATAATCGCTTTAGCCGTCTTCGCCACTGGCGCTTTAGCCGAGATCAAAATGGGGTATATCGACTCGGAGGTGCTCAAAGAGCGCCTGCCCGAATTCAGGGATGCGCAGCGCAAATTAGACCAGCTGCGCCAGGATTATGAAAATCAGGCCAAGGACCGCGAAGCCAAGCTGGTCAAGCTGCAGGAGGATTTCCGTCGACAGGAAATGTTGATGAGCGAAGCGCGCAAGACGGAATTACAGGCCGAGTTTGAGGGCAAGGTGCAGCAGTTGCAGCAGTTTACCCAGGAGAAGTTCGGTCCCGAAGGCGAGTTGATGCGCAAGAATATTGAGTTTTCCGAGCCCATCTTCAAGAAGATCAACGACACGATCCAGGGCATGGCTGAGGAGGGGGGCTACGATTTCATTTTTGACGCTGCGGCGCCTTCGAGCGGTTTGGTATTCGCGGAAGAGAAATACGACATCACCGAACAATTGTTGGAGCTAATGCAGAAAGACGAGGAGGAGTAGGCCGGTGGTGGATTCCGTTATGGAACTGACGGATATTCTCAAACTGCTGCCGCATCGCTATCCGATTCTACTCGTCGATCGCGTGCTCGAGTTGACGCCCGGAAAACGCGTGGTGGCCTTGAAGAATGTAACGGCCAACGAGTCATTTTTCCAAGGGCACTTTCCGGGTTATCCGGTTATGCCTGGGGTGCTTATCGTCGAGGCGATGGCACAGGCGGGTTGTGTGATGATGCTCAGTGAGCTCGATGACCCGGAGAATAAGGTGCCTTTTTTCGCCGGTATTGATCGTTGCAAGTTTCGTCGCCCGGTAGTACCGGGTGACCAGTTGCGATTAGAACTGGACGTGCTTAGACAGCGGGACGGGTTGTGCAAACTACAGGGGAAGGCGATGGTCGGGGCGGAGCTAGCGGCTGAGGCTGAGATTATGGCGGTGTTGAGGGAGCGGGAATAGGAAAGGCTGCGGTGCGGGGGCCTGTCTGCGGGAAAAGGGGACTAGTCGGGGGTCGGTCGGGTTGCGGAGGCGCAGTGGCTGCGTGGCAGAGCCATCTTAACGAGCAATGGGAAGTGGGTCGCTGGTTTCAACCGATGGCCTTGGGGTGGCTTTTTCCTCCGGTAGCTCCCGGGCCTTCGCTCGGCTTTGTAAATAAAAGATTAACCTAGGGCAAAAATAAAAAAGGGCGGTCACCAATTCGGTGACCGCCCTTTTTTTCGTTCCTTGCTCTTTGTTATTTCAGTAGGATCATTTTCCGAGTTTGTTGGAAGTCTTGGGTGGCCAGGCGGTAGAAATACATGCCGCTGGAAACGCTATGGCCGGCTTGGTCCCTGCCGTCCCAGGTGAGATGGTAGTAACCGGCACCTTGTAGTTCGTTGGCGACAAGCGTTTGTACTGTCTGCCCTAGGACGTCGTAGATCACCAATTCAACTTCGGCGGCTTCTGGCAGGGCGTATTCGATGCTTGTCGAGGGGTTGAACGGGTTGGGGAAATTGGCGAAGAGCGCGTATTGGCGCGGCACCAATCGGGCCGAACTAAGTTGTGCGACTGCTTTTATTTGCTCGCCTGACGATGCGACATAACCTTCAGCTAAGTCGAAAGCGGCCTCGGTGCCGTGGCCCAACAGCCGGAAATCCAGTTCGGCGAGTAGGCCGCGCCCCGACACCGCTTCGCCGTCGGTCAGGCCATTACCTATGACCAAATGGCCAGGCCGTTGGTAGAGTACTGAAAAGAGCGGTGCGCTACCACCTCTGCTTTCGAGCAAGGCGCCCGGGCCAGGGCGTGCCCCTTCGAAAACGACTTGCTGCGGATCATAATTCAAGGCGGCCCCGTAGGATTTGAGTTCCTGAACTTGGTCGGCCCAGAGTCGAACGGTGATGCGCCGTTGTTGCTGCCGTGTACCGCCGAAGGCTTCGAGGGCGAAGCGGGCGCGGGCATCGGTTTCTGTCGGTGCGGCCCAGCGTTTGCCAGCGATGGTTTTGCCAAAATTGTCGACGAAGGTGAAGAAGTCGTTGAAGTCGACCGAGCCACCGCCGTCGAGATCATAGGCGACGGCATCGCCCTCGGCCTTTTGACCGAAAAAGTCGACAAAGAGAAAGAAATCGTCGAAGGAGACGGACCCGTCGCCGTTGAAGTCGCCCGCTAAAGACGAAGGATCGACGGCGACAAACTGATCGGCGGCGGAAAATTCGCCGTTAAAGCTGCCTTCAACTGCGCGGACGCGCCAGTAATAGGTGGAGCCTTCTTCAAGATTGCGATCAATCGTCCAGGCGGTCTGACCGGTTCCGCCGTCGCCAGAATTCTCTACTAGCCCCGAGACCGACGAGGTGACATTGGAGAAATCGGATTCGGTGGAGACTTGGATCGTATAGGTTAAGGTGCTATCGGTGTTAAAGGGGCTGGCGTTAGCGAAATTGAAAGTCGGCGTGAGAAAGTCCCCCGATCGACTCAACTCGGTCGGTGTCGTCGGAGCCGCCGAAATTGTCGGCGTGGCCGAGACCGAGGTCGACGCGGTGCTTTCATTCGGCGGGTTCTGTCGATCGATCGCCGTGATGTGATAATCGTAGGTCGTATCGTTACCGACATTGAGGTCGGTAAAGGTCGTTTTCTGCTGGCCAGAGGACAATATAGCGAAATCATCACTGCCTGTGCGGCGATAGATATTGAAACCGTTCAAGTCGAGTTCGATCGTCGCATCCCAAGTGAGGACAACCTGGCGGCTGCCCGGAGTGGCGCTCAAGTCGAAGGGCACCGAAGGGGCGGTGGTATCGGCTTTGGACAAGGTAGTAAAATTGAGCGTATCGCTTTCGGTAGGAGGGTTGTTGGCCCGGTCGACGGAGCCGACGATATAATAGTAGGTCGTGCCCGGCGTTAGGTTGGTTAGCGTAATATCGTGGTTAGTGACGTCTTGAGTATCGCCGATATTGAATTCGAGTAAAGCTTGCTCGGTGCCGAATTCGACATAGCTGTCGGCCAACTCGTCGCTCACCCAACTGACGAATGCGGCCGAGTCGGTGACAACGGTCTCAATAGTGGAGATCGCCGGGGGCAATAGGTCGGGCTCGGCGTCGGTAGTGAAGTTAAGTGTGTCGCTGACCGTCGGGCCGTTGCTGCTCAGATCGGAAGAAGAGACCGAGTAGTAGTAGGTCGTGCCGGCTGATAGATTGGTCAAGGTGACCTCGTGGGTCTCGCCAGTTGTCGACAAGGTGCGTATTGTGCCCAGGGCTTCGCTTGTGCCGAATTCGACTTCGGCGGTGGCTTCTTCGTCGGTGGCCCAATAGACCGTGGCGGTCTCGTCGTTTTTGTAACTAATTTCGAGGCTGCTGATCGCGGGCGCGGTCAGATCTATATCGGGGTTGGTGGTAAATGTTGCCTGAGAGCTTTCGGTCACCCCGTTACCGGCGGCATCGGTCGAGCCAATGGTATAGGTATACGTTGTGCCGGCATCGAGATTGCTCAGCACTATCTTGTGGCTGGTCTCGCTGTCGCCGGAGCTTTCGCCACCGCTTGAGTCGCCGGTGCCAAAGGCGATTTCGCTGTTGGCTGGTTCGTCCGTCTCCCATTCGATAACGGCCGAAGCATCCGTCTGCGAAGAAACGCTAGGACCGGAGAGAATAACTGGGAATTGTGTATCGGCGGTGGAGTCGGTCGTGAAACTGCCCGCGCCGCCCGGAGGTTGTAGCACTTTGGCGCGCTTGGCCGCCGTAGAGTTGTTGGGGTCGAAGGCGACGGTTTTGTCGTTGGCCGTCGTTGATTCAATGCGATAGCCGTATTCGGTGCCGATGGTCAGACCGTTGACGATGATGATATGGCGGGGAGCGAAGCGGTTGCTGCCATTGGGCGAAAGATCGGCATACTCGACTTCATCCGATGTGCCTAGTGTGGCATCGGTGCCTATGGTACCGACATAGACCTTACCCGTTGTAGGGACATCGGTCGCCCAACGTACCACCGCGACAGTGCCGCGTGCCAATACCTGGGGGCCGGCAATAATTACCGGGTCGAGGGTATCGCTGTCGGCCGAAGTGCGAAAGTTGAGATCGCGACTGAACTGCTGGTTGCCGGTCGGATCGGTTGTCAAGGTATCAGTGGTATTGAAGGCGGTGAGACGAAAGCGATACAAGGTCGACGAATTCAAATAGGAGAGCGCAATATCGTGGCTTTCCAAGAGCTCGTTGGAGGCGGCGGTGTCGGTATAGGTTGGCACCACGTCCCGCAGCTTTTGGCCGTCTTCGAGCGCGGCATAGTCAACGCGCAAGCCCGCCGGTTGGTTGAGGCGGACGCGCAAGCGTACCTCGTCGGTGCCGACGATACGGACAGGTGGGCCGAGGAAGCGCAAACGACGGTCGGCTCGCCGGGTCCGCAGATGGTCGGTGCGCGTAACCGTGACGTTGGCCTCGGTTAGACCTTCGGTAATAAACATATCGGCGTCGGTCAGGCGCGAACTGATGGTGAAGTTGTAGTTGGTATCGGGCTCAAGGTCGCGGATCTCGACAATATGGACCTGGGTCCCGTCTTCGTCGGCGATAATTTCACTGGCCGTGCCTGCGCCGCCGACTTCGAAAGTATACCGCGTGTCGGACGGTCGATTAGTGAACCAGCGGATAATCGCGGCGAAAGGAGTGGACTGGACCTCGAAACGCTCCATAAATAGCGGACGGCGGTCGACGTCGCGCCGGGTATTGAAGTTCCCGTTAAAGGGCGCGCTCGATCGGTCATTGAGATCGTATGAGCGTGCAACGAACTCGTATTCGGTATTGGGCTGTAGCGATCCGAGCGAGACGACATGGCGTTTGTTGCCCAGTGCGTGGTCGAGGATTTTGACGGCATCAATAAAAGCGCCGGTTATTTCTTCTTCCTCGAAGTTCGGATCGTTGGCCAATACTTCGCGGATCTGTTCGGGCGTCGCTTCGCGCGGCACCAATTTGTTCTCTAAGAGAACACGCATCGCGCGGATCATCCGTGGCGTAGTGCGTTTGAGCAGGGGGCTGATGGCGGTACGAAATAACTCTTCGCCTTTGGCGCGGAAAAAGACGGTGTCGTTTATGCCGGACTCTTTAGTTCGCCAGTTGAGAATGGCACCATTTCGACTGCGGGTAATATCCATATCGAATATGGCGTTGGGGAAGACTTTGAGCAGCTTAACGCCGGCGTTCTGGGTCGTAAGCACGTCAAAGTCGGTAGAATTCGCGCCGACGCGGACTTTGGTGATGGCCAGGACTGACCCTTCAGTCGGGATTTCACCGATAATCTCAAAATTAATTAGATAGATTACTCCCCCTCCTTCTTTCAAATCACTGCCGGAGGTAGCCGCGCCTTGGGTGATGATGCCATCTTCGCGAGTTGTTGCCTCGGAGGGGATATAGAGCGAAGGGGGAATAAAGGCTCCTGGGCTGATAGAGACATTGCCGATGATATTTGGATCGTATGCAATATCAATTTGTGCTTGCCGTGCGCTTGTTACTCCTTTAACTGATACCGACACATTGACTCGCTGTCCTATAGTGGGATTGCGGACATTGCGCGGTTCAATAGAAGCTTCAAAACCTTCGTTTGTACCACTGAAAACGGGGTGAGTTAACGCTATACCGGATAGAAGGGCAAAGAAAAATATATGAAGAAGGCGATAAAAGGCTCTCATGATACCCCTTTCTATTTGTTTTATAATGACTTATGTTAATATTGAGTATATTTATTAGCTATTTGTTCACTGTCGATCTCTTCTACAAGAGATGATATGGTGCTTAAATATATGAGTTTGTTCACTGCAGACCTCTTATAAAATATATAGATATTGGTGTTTTTGTATATATAAAAAACAAATAATGATGGGCGATAGTTGTGATGGGAGTCAATTGAAGCTATTTTTTCTTGACCATCGTTGAAAATGAGGTGTTTCTTTGTTGCAGATCAATATCACGCCGTATTCTATATTAACCTACTTGCCTTGTTGCTTGCCAACCCGTTTAGGGGCTTTTTTTTGTACTTATTGAGGAGAATATGATGGGTCGCTTGCCTCACGTTTTAGAAGCCCAACAATTTGATATTGACTTGATGGATGCCATTTTTTCGACCGCTCGAGAAATGGAGCAGGTCGTACAGCACTATGGTTCCAATATTCTCAGTCGCCGGGTTATGGCGACGCTATTTTACGAACCCAGCACGCGTACTCGCCTGTCTTTCGAATCGGCGATGACCCGCTTGGGCGGCACGGTGCTTACGACGGAGAGTGCCCAGGAGTTTTCCTCGGCGGCGAAGGGGGAGACACTCGAAGACACGATCCGCGTGGTCGCCGGTTATACCGATGTGATCGTATTGCGCCACTTTGAGAGCGGAGCGTCTAATCGTGCGGCCGCCGTCACCAATATTCCCGTTATCAACGCTGGTGACGGCGCCGGGCAGCATCCGACCCAGTCATTGCTGGATCTGTATACGATTCAACGGGAAATCGGCCGGTTGGAAGAAATTACAGTGGCATTGGTTGGTGACTTGGCAAATGGGCGGACGGTGCGCTCGCTCTGTTATCTGCTCGCCAAATACGAGAGTGTTAAGATCTATTTTGTCGCTCCGGAAGTAGTGCGGATGAAAGACGATATTAAAGAGTACTTGCAGCGGCACGGCGTCGATTTTGAAGAGGTCGAGGATTTGCACGAGGTGGCCCGGGAAGTCGACGTTATCTACCAAACGCGAATTCAAAAGGAGCGCTTTGGCGACCGCACTGAGGAATACGAGCAGGCGCGCGGTAAATATATCATCGATCAGTCGGTGATGGATTGTATGCAGGATCACGCGGTCGTGATGCATCCGTTGCCACGTGTCGACGAGATTGATCCCGCCATAGACGCGGATCCGCGCGCGGCCTATTTCCGCCAGGCCCACAACGGGCTCTATGTGCGGATGGCGATCTTGCGGATGTTACTCGCTTGACGCCCAATGGGCCGTAAGATATATTGCTAGACATACGTTTAGCAATTTTCGCAAAGGCAATCGAAGGGATATAGCAATGGGTTCGAGCAAGGGCAGAATGAGGGAGAAGGAATTGAGAAGTCGCCGCAAACGGCGCAAGGAACGCTTGAAGGAACAAATTAGAGAAGCTAAGCTGGCGCCGCGGAAGAAGTAGGACATTAAAAGAACAATCGCACGATAAGGCAATGGGCCTTGGGAGGGCTGACAGCCGGGCTGTCAGCTCTTTTTTTATTGGAGAGAAAAATGGAAGAGGTGCTGCGCGTTGCCATCGCTGGAGCCAGCGGCATTGGCAAGCACCATGCCAAGTGGTTTCATCAAGCCGGTGCCCAGGTTGTTGGTTTTTGCGGCAGCAATGAGGCAAGTGTCGCCGCTACGTCGAAGGCGCTGAAGGACCTTTTCCCCTTTTCGGGGCGCGGCTATTGGGACTTAGATCAAATGCTTGCCGAAGAAATGCCCGATTTGCTCGATGTTTGCCTGCCAAATGAAGCGCATTTTGACTGTGTTCAGCGCGCTTTCGAGCTGGGTTGCCACGTTCTTTGCGAGAAACCTATGGTTTGGCATTCAGAGGGTGCGTCGCAAACGCGGACTCAGGGCCGGGCTCTAGTCGATCTTAGTCGGGTGGCCGACCGTCGTTTGGGTGTGTGCACGCAATATGCTGCTTCGCTGCCGCACTATTTGCAACTTTATGAAGCCGCCTGCGGCCCTCTGGGCAATATAGAGTCTTTTTACGCGGAGATGGAGACCGTAGCTCGCGGCCGCCGTCGCACGGCTGAGGAGATATGGATCGATATGGGGCCTCATCCTTTGAGCCTATTACTGGCCTGGATGCCCGCAGGCACTATCGAACCGGCATCGTTGCAGGTGGATTTAGGGGATGCAGAGACCCGGACTCGTTTTGATTTTGTCGGCCCATGGGGAACGTGTCCTTGTGAAATCGTTGTTCGCGATTTGATAGAAGGGCAGCCTGTGCGGCGTTTTGGCCTGAATGACTTCCTTGTCGATTGCACTGGGCGGGCTGTCGACGGGGTTTATTGCTCCGTGCTCAGCACCGAAGATATAGAGCTGGTGGGCGAAGATTTCATGTCATTGCTCATTGCGCAATTTGTCGAGGCCGTGCAACAGCCGGACTTGCTTTCGATCGTGCCCGGTGAAATAGGCCTGCGCAACCTAGAGCTGCAACTGCAGATTCTGCAGAGCGTCTGAACTTATGGGCGGTCGGGCGGCTTGGCTACTCGCCGCTATTTTGTCGGTAGGATTGGTGCTGCGCGTCTGGGGCTTGGCTTTCGGCTTGCCCAATATCTATTGCCGTCCAGATGAATCCACCTTGGTACATCGAGCCTTGGCAATAGGCGCCGGCGATCCCAATCCGCACTTTTTCAACTACCCCTCGTTGCATTTCTATCTATTGGCCGCAGTCTATGGCGCCTATTATATCGCTGGGTTTATGGGGGGGGTCTTCGAGAGTACCGCTATTTTCGAAGCACAATTCCTAACAGACCCTTCGGTATTCTACCTCATCGGGAGGGGATTGGGCGCTTTGATGGGGATTGCCTCGGTTGGGGTCCTCTATAGTATTGGTACTCGTCTCGGTGGGGTTTGGGTGGGATTGGCCAGCGCACTTTTTCTTTCCTGCTGCTTTCTTCATGTGCGCGATTCTCATTTCCTCACGGTCGACATACCGGCAACCTTCTATTTATTGGTGTCTATATTGTTTTCTCTGCGTTATCTGGAAGGGAGAGCGGTACGGGACCTGATCGTGTGCGCGATTTTTTTGGGCTTGTCCGCCTCGACCAAATACAATTTAGGGCTCTTTGCAGGGGTTGTGCTGATCGTTGCTTACCAGGAAAAGGACTCTTTGCGGGCGAATGGCGGGCGATTGTGTTGGGTGGTAGGCGTTATGGCCGCGGCTTTTATTGCAGGATCACCATACGTGTTATTGGATTTTGCGACTTTTTGGCGCGATTTGTCCTATGAACGGTTGCATTTCGCGCGAGGGCATGAGGCCGATCTAGGCCGGGGGTGGTGGTATCATCTTGGTTTTACATTGCCTCTGGGATTGGGATGGCCGCTCTTTGTCGCGGCTTTAGCAGGTATCGGCCGCTGGATTTGGCGGCCGCGTGGTGCAGAATGGCCGCTATTGCTCGGTGTTATTGTTTATTTTGCGGTGGCAGGTAGTGGCAAAGCCGTATTTATGCGGTATATGCTGCCTTTGTTGCCTTTACTCTGTCTCGCGGCCGGTGGGGTGGTCGTTGCCTTAGGGCGTTCGGCATGGGGTGTTGTGGTACTTGCGCTCTTGGTGGTCGCGCCAACCGTTTGGTCTTCTTGGCATCATAGTATATTGCTGGCGCAAACCGATACCCGTGTATTGGCTGCGCGTTGGATTGAGCAGCAGGTCCCGGAAGGAAGCCGGGTTGGGCTTTGCTGCGCGTCTGACTACGGCTATCCACAACTGCGCCTTGACCGCCCGGCCTTAGAGATGCGGCTAGCGGGTTTACGGAATGCGGGTTTTGCGGCGCGCCGGCAGCAGCGCCTCTTGGCGATGGGCGAGGCCCTGCCCGGTCCCGGTTACGAACTGATCGAGTTGCGAGCAGCCAATCCCTCGAGTTTCCCCTGGATATGGACGATATATGGTGTAGAGCGACTTTTGCGTGAGCACGTCACCTGGATAGTGGTGCATGAATCACCAGATCTGTTGTATTCTCGCCTTGATTCGTCGTTTATTGCTGCATTGGAACAGGTTGCGGAACGGCAGGTTCTTTTTGACCCATTGCTCGATGCGCAAAGTCGGCGTTTGTACGATCCGATCGATGCTTTCTATTTGCCCGTATCCGGATTGGCGAGTATCGAAAGGCCGGGGCCGAGGATTGCCATTTACCGGATGCGTGAGTTGCATTTATGATTTAGCTATTTACTATACTTGACAGGATGGAAATTTAGCGAAAAACAAAGGAGCTACAGGATGGGAATTCCGCAGTTTAATGCAAAAGACCAATTTTCCGTATTGGCCGAGGTTCTCTCGGATCAGGGGATCGATGTGGAAGAAGTTAAGAATAAACTCAAAGCGCAGGAAATTGAAACGCCTTCTTGGGGGTATGGAAATTCGGGAACGCGTTTTGGCGTGTTCAAGCAACCCGGTGCCGCGCGCGATGTGCACGAGCGGCTCTCCGATGCGGCACAAGTCCACAAAATGACCGGCGTCTGTCCCGGTGTCGCCTTGCACATTCCCTGGGACAAAGTCGACGACTATGATGCCTTACAGCAGGAAGCCGCCGAATTGGGCGTGCATATCGGGGCGATTAACCCCAATGTATTCCAGGAATACGATTATAAACTAGGCAGTTTTGGCCATCGGGACCCGAATGTGCGGCAAAAGGCGCTGGACCATATGTACGAATGCGTAGATATCATGCAGCGGACGAACTCCAAGGTGCTTAGCCTGTGGTTCGCCGATGGCACGAATTATCCGGGCCAAGACGATATTATCGAGCGCAAACGACGTTTTGAAGAATGTCTGGGGAAAACCCATGCGGCATTGCCCGATGACTCGCGTATGCTGATCGAATACAAATTCTTCGAACCGGCGTTTTATCATACCGACATCGCCGATTGGGGTATGGCGTTGAATTTTGCCCTCAAAGCAGGGCCTAAGGCCGAAGTTCTTGTAGATCTAGGCCATCATCCGCTTTGCACTAATATAGAGCATCTCGTCGCTCTGCTGCTCGATGAAGAACGATTGGGCGGTTTTCATTTTAACAATTGCAAATATGCAGACGACGATGTGACGACTGGATCGGTCAATCTTTACGAAGTTTTCCTAATTTACCACGAGATTCTCAATGCTGAACGCCGTGGAACGGCGGCCAATATCGCCTATATGATTGATCAGAGTCATATAATTAAGCCCAAAGTTGAGGCGATGATCCAGTCGCTACTCAATATTCAGACCGCCTATGCGCGTGCCCTGTTGGTTGATCGCGCAGCACTGGCTGCAGCCCAGGCAGAGGACGATACGGTGGCAGGCGAGGAGATTTTGCGCAATGCCTATGATGTGGATGTACGACCTTTATTGGCGGTAGTCCGCGAAGAGTTGGGCGCAGAAACCGATCCTTTAGGCGCTTATCGCCAAAGTGGCTATTTCAAACGTATTGCCGAAGATCGACAGGGTGATTTGGAGGGTGCCGCTAGTTGGGGCTGACATGAACGCGCTGCGTTGGACTCTACTCTTATTCCTTGTGTTACCCATTGCGACCACTGCTCAGGGACCGGGTGTCTTTGCTTTGCGGACCATGCTACAAGACAAGGCACCGGAAGTCCGGATGAAGGCCGCCGAGGGATTGGGGCGGGTTGGTGGGCGCCAGGGGGTCATTATTTTGCGCCAGGGGTTAGCGGACAAAAACGCTACCGTGCGGATCGCCGTAGTCGAGGCCCTCGGTTTCATTGGCGGACGGCTGTCTATGGCAGTTTT